>JAGAHY010000008.1 GCA_017626815.1 Bacilli bacterium
ATAGAAACAAAAGCGCTGATTTCTATGACAAAACAAGTCATAGACGTCATCAGCACTTCATTGCGGTTCTCTATTTCTAGATGGGAGACATCATTCCCAAGCCAATTATACTACTAGCAAGAGGAGAAACATAAGAAAACCGCCCACGAGGGACGGTCTTGTTGGTTTGTTGCTTCGTGCTTCGGAGAGAATCAACTTCGTCTCGTTGGAGAGAATTGCTCTCGTCCTGACACAAGAGGTACCTATTATTTAACTTCTGGGAACAAACCCATGAAGCGTGCGTTTTTGATCGCGGTTGCGACTTGACCCCGACGCCCAACACCATTTTGTATTGGATTTGCGGGGTTTTCTATATTTTTCATTATCCCTACAACAAAGGATCCGCGCCAAGCTGACGCAACCGATTTCCGTTAACGCAGAAAAACAATTAACGCTGCATCTCCTCGCGAACGGGGCGTACTAGATAATAAAGAAACATCGAAAACGGGCGAATAACGCCAGCATTATTCGTATAAAGAGCTTTTTTGATTAAAGCATTCTTGGGCCGTCACAATCAGAGACAAATTTGCGATGGCAGTTATTGCAATAATATGTCACTCTACTGCCATCCATATTGATATCCGCTGTAATGAAATCGGTGGATTGGCATCCTGGGCAATTGGTGGGGTTAACAAAGCCACACCCGCCGCCAGAAACAGCCTCTAATTGGTCATCGGTGAGTTCAACACCTTCTTCTTTAGCGATCTTCAAAATCTCTTCTTGACCTTTGCAGTTTTTGATTTTCTCAATTTGTTCCTCGGTCAAGCCTTTCAATAGTTCTTCTCTCATTGTCGAAGCTCTCCTTTACCGATTGAATATTATCACATTTATCTCGCTGGCACACCAATCAAAAACCGCCCGGTCTGACGACTTAATTAGAATGATGGTTAATTATTTGAGATTTCTGGGACGACCTCATTATCGAGTTCTTTTTGTTTTGCCGCTTCATTCTTCTCGGCTTTATTCTCGACGGCCTCTTCTTCGACATCCTTGGTGGAGAGGGCCGGCTCTCTCTTTGGCGGATAACCGTAGAGGAATTCGCTATCGATTTCCGCAAAGATTTTATCTTTCTCGGCTTTGCATTGGTCGCAGGTCGCAATGATATCATCAGCAAATTTCATTCTTCGATCATCAACCGAGTTTCCTTGGCCGGTATGACCTTGCCCTGCTTTTCTTATACGGTAATTGCTCGCCGCTTCTCTAAGCTTATCTTCATTGAGATAATCCTTATGATTCGGATCATTAAACTCTTTGTATGTTTTCATCAAATAGTCGTATTGCGCAGAGTTATGCCCAAACCATCTGGAGAAGAAACCGGCTTTTAAACGTTCTTCACATCGTTGAGGGTCCACTGTTCCAAGACTCGTTTTTGTTTCAAGCCTCTTTCTCCATTCATTCGCGTATTTGTAAGAAGCATCAAAGCAGATGAGTTGGATACGTTTGACTTCGTCTGGCGTTCTCTTTTTTAACACGTACTCAACATTTTCCTTTTTGTGACCGATGAGATTATTATCAAAAGATCCATCCAAATCTTCTAAAGCTTCCGGGAAGAAATCTCTTAATGGGATCTCTTGTTCATAGCCGTTATATTTATCTTTCTTCACCGGTTTATAGGCCATCACTCCCCCATTAGAGAAGTCCGCGCCTTTCTTCTTCATATTTTCAAACACGGTGAACATGTCTTCTTTTCCTTCGATGAGTTTATTTTGAACCAGGCTCATAAACGTTTTATTGCCTGGGTCATCTCTGAGGAAATCGCCCGCGTTCATCATTAAAATTTGGGCTTGCGGAGCATCGAATTTCGGCATTGCGAAATAGTCCATCGAGGAACATACATCCACGTATTTCTTATCCAGACCACCGATAAGATTGAGCTGGGCTTCAATAGAGTTTTTCGCCTTTTTCATCTCTTCGGTCATCTCAACATGAGTAAAGGCGTTGCCGTATTCAAAAGCGTCTTTAATCGCACAATAGTTCTTCTGATAATATTCTGCGAGCTTTTGACTATCGCCTTTACAGTCTAAGATGTCTTGGGGATTGAGCTTCATCACATCCTTATAACGGATATAGGCGAGCTTATTGGGGTCATGGAGATAATCATGATAGAGCTTTTCATTGTATTTTTTCGCCTCTTCGGTGTTATCCACGCGAAAATAGTTCGCGATATTGCGGTCAAAAGGATTCTTATTATCTTCTTTTGGATAACCGTATTTACCGGCTATCTCTTTTTCGATTTTTTCTTGTTCGGCTTTAATTGCTTTTGCTTCTTGACCAATGCGGTAGGCGGCGACTTCTTTGGGATCGTTGAGCCTATGGATAAGGTTCTCATCGAAAGAAACCTTCTGTCCTTCAGGAAGATATTTATTGAGCTTATGAACAAGGTCCCTATGTCTAGCGATAATCGCTTCTTTTTCCTCTTCGGTTAAAGGCGGATAGACTTTCTCTTTCTCTACTTTATTTGGCATAACTGATCCCTCACTTTATCTCGCGTAGGCATTATAGGTAATATAACGTCACGGAAATGCCACAAGCGTTCCAAAACGGCGCCAGATAGACCGCTTAGGCAGCAAATAATCGCCCCTTTAAAACGCAATGTTTTTTAGCAATTGTGCGTTTTACGATAACAATACATTATTGAAAAAAGGCAGGGAGGCGTTGTTATGAGAAAAGAATTGCTGGAAGGTTTAAGTGAAGAGCAGATCGCAAAAATAAGGGCCTGCAAAAGCCAAGAAGAGATTTTGCAACTCGCTAAAAAGGAAGGCGTTAAGCTCAGCGAAGAGCAACTCGAAGCTGTTTCCGGTGGCGGATGCGCTGCCAAACCGAAATGCCCCTTCTGCAAGAGCGAACGCGCTCTGACCTTAAAATACTGTACTGGTGAAGGTGGTTGCCCGCTCAAACTAATGGAATGCGCTGATTGTAAGAAAACTTGGTACACGGACGCATAAACCAAGTTTTGCAGCACAGCCATGGCCATTAATGACTGAAAGAGCCATTAAGAGGCTTGGCAAATCGTCAGATTAGTTGAAAGCAGATGTGCTTGTATGCCAGCTGCTTTTTTATACCAAAAACCGTCCACGTTGGATGGTCTTGTCGGTTTGTTGCTTCGTGTTTTAGAGGGAACAATCTTCGTATGAACGAGGGGTCACTCTCGCCCTGACACTTGAGGTGTTCCATGACGCCGCCAATTCCCCTAATAAAGATTGTCTTCGCCGAAACCCATATTCAGCCAAGGCAAAGTAGAGCGGCGATGGTTATCTCCGCTTTTCGTACCAGTTAACAATGATGGACTCAGGTTTCAACGCAGAGCAATGCTCTTTCTTTTCCCGCCGTTCAAAGACAAAGCCACACTTCGCGATTACCCGGTTGCTAGCAAGGTTATTGACATTGGCCTCTATGACAATCGCATGGAAACCGATGTCGAAAAGATAGTCAGAAAACGCTTTGCAGGCTTCGGTCATATAGCCTTTGCCCCAATGCTTGCGCGATAAACAATATCCGATTTCCGGTATGCCTTCAACGTAATCGACCACATCGATTGAACCTATAGGCTCATCGCTATCTTTTATCGTGATCATATATCGAAACGTTTTTGGGTCGCTTTCCTCTTTGATCCACGCTTGGACGATTGCCCTAGTCGTTTGAAGGCTCTCGTGAGGCAACCACGTAAGGTATTTCGTAACTTCTGGGTCGCTCGCCCAATTGCGGAACATCGCTTCGTCGTCTTCGCGTTTTACTTTTCTAAGAACCAGGCGTTCCGTTTCTATCGTTTGATGCGATATGTCGTTTTCAATGGCTAAAAAGGCTGTCCTCAGACTCGGCAGGTCTTCGCGGATTGTCGAGTATATTTGCTCAACGTCGGCGCTTCCGTAATCGTGAACGATGACGTTTCTCATTCGTCTAGCGCCGACCCAAGGGAGGTTCCAATACTTTGACCCCAAAGACTTTTCCAACTGATTCATCGTTTCGCCGATTTGAGCGAGGGAAAAACAAGTGGCCCGCAAGAGCAAATCAGATCGTCTTAGTTCCTCCAGCGTCATGCCGTTGGTGTCGTCCAGCACTTGATCGATATGCTTCAGGACCTGGCCAACTCTTAGAACGGTCTTGTCATCCATATATCTTTATCCCCTCCTTCAACACTTCCGCGAGCAGCGTTTCGTTTCCCAGAAGTTGCCGATGGGTATGCAGATCGACCGATTTGTGCAATTGTTCTTCCAACTTGGCCGCGATTCCATAGAACCTCATGCCCATGGGAGGGCATACCACCAGGATATCGATATCGCTTTTGCCGGTCGCTTTACCCCGCGCATAGCTTCCAAACAAATACGCGCATTCGATTTCGGGATACTCTTCTTTGAACAAAGAATTGCACACGAGGCGAATGAATTTGGGGTTGGAGATGTAGTTGCTTCCATCCAAGACCCCCATTTCGTCAAGTTTCCGAATTAATTCATCGTAAGTGCCGTTTAAATTGTCAGTCTCTTCATAGGTTTGATAGGTGCGCCGTGAGACCCCGCAAGCATGCGCGGCTTGTATTTGGGTTATGCCTAGCTCTTTTCTTTTCTTTCTTAGTTCATTCATAACATAATATTATATGCGCATTAGTTTTTGCGCAACTCTGTCGAAGCATTCTTTCCGCGAAGTAGATATCATTCTTCACATTATCCATAAATGATTATTGCCATCTTCGTCGATTAAAAACCGCCCACATGGGACGGTCTTGTTGGTTTGTTACTTCGTGCTTTGGGGAGAACGGTCTTCGTATGAACGGGGGAGAATCGCTCTCGTCCTGACACACACAACGCCCCATGACGACGCCAATTCTCCGAAAAAGAGCAAACTCCGCTCTCTCCGACGAAGCCCATATTCGGCCCGCGGGACACGGAATCGACGACGGCCGGTATTTCGCTCACTCGAATCGATATCACACGACGCGACCGATCATTTATTTAATCTCTTCCTAAACCAATAGGACGTCTTTTGATATCCGTTGTGCTCATAAAAAGCATGTGCCTCTTCGCGAGCAAATCCAGACGCAAGACCGATATACGGGGCACCGCTGTCGATGGCAACCCGCTCCGCGGCCTCAAGCAACGCTTTCCCGATTCCTTTGCGGCGGTACTCTTGCCGCACTCCAAGGCCGTTGATTTTGACATATCCGTTGGGATGGCCGACCGCGTAACTAAATACCGTCGTCACCAACCCCACTACTTCTCCGCCCACTTCGGCGATCAGTGTATGATAACGGTCATCCCCTCTCATCTTCTCATAGGTTTTCTTCAAATCATCATCCGTTGTAGGAACATCTAAAACCTCGCGCCAGATGGAGGCCGCAGCGGGGCAATCCTTCTTTTCCATTTCGCGAATCACGGCTTTATTCTCTTCTGATTCAAAGCTAAAAACCTTGCAATTTAAGCTTGTCTTCCTGGACTTCTTTATCCCGAGAAGTTCTTCCACGTCGGTTTCTAAAGCATCCGCGTATCGATATAAAGTCTCGATGGTTATGTCGTTTGTGCCGGTTTCTACCTTCGCCAGCGTGGAATGGTCTTTATAGCCCATCATTTCGGCGAGCCTATGTTGAGAGTAACCCTTCCTTTTTCGAATTGTTCTGAGTCTTTGCCCAAACTCTTTCTTATCCATAGTGATTGATTATTTCTTTTTCTTAAGGACGTCTAAAAGGTCTTTATCAAGGCTTGCTGTCATCGCAATTTGACGAGAAGCATCGAACTTCTCATATTCTTTATGAGCTTTTTGTTCCGCTAGTGCGTGAGAGATCTTCCCGGCTCCCACGAGAATATCCGCGCGTTCGAACTTCAAGAATTCGTCCAGGACGTTAATCCAGTCGCTCATATGCATCGGAATGTTCGATTTTGCCATTCTTTCCGCATGATCCAAATACATATTCACGATTTGGTTCAAGGAGTCTATTTCTTCTTGGGACAAATAGTTTTTGGCGATCGTCACATCGCTTTTTTGAACGTGCTCGCCCCGCCAAGTCGTTAAACCCATGTTATCCTTTGAGGCATCTGCCCGATGGTAAATGAGCTCGGCTGTCGTCTCACCTGAAATAGCGTAATGCAGTTTGTTTTGGACGGTTTTGAAGAAGAGCAGGGTCTGTTCATCGTTTTTGTTGTAATCAACGCTTGTCGAATAAATATCCAAGACTTTCTGGTAGAAGCGTTTTTCCGATGCGCGGATTGCCCTGATTCTGAGATAGAGTTCGTCAAAATAATCTCTTCCGAACTTCGTTGGGTCCTCAAGACGTTTATCATCGATGGCAAAACCTTTTACCATGTATTGTTGGAGGATATTATTCGCCCACACGCGAAAGGCTGTCGCGGTCGAACTTTTGGTACGGAAGCCAATCGCAATAATCATTTTGAGATTATAGAGTTTGGTCTTTCTTCTTACGGCCCTCGCTCCCTCGTCTCGAAGTAGTAAGCCCCACTTACTAGTTCGATCTTCCTGAAGTTCGCCTTCTTTATATATGTTTTGAATATGCATCGTAATGTTGGCTTTTGACGTTTGAAACATATCGGCCAAGCTTAATTGAGTCATCCAGATATCGTCTTCGTTTAGGTACACTTCGACATTGGACTCACCATCAGGAAGGCTATAAATCAGTATTTCGTTTTTCATACTATTTGCCTCCTTAACTATGTTAATTATCTTCGGTTTGTGATTGATAATCCACATACCTGAAGCAAAAACCGTCCAAGCGGAGCGATCTGGTTCGCTTTTCGTTATGTGTTTTGGGGAGAACGAGCTCCGTATTATTTCGGGGAATCACTCTCGTCCTGACACACACAACGTCCCATGACGACGCCAATCCTCCGAAAAAGAACAAACTCCGCTCTCTCCGACGAAGCCCATATTCGAACCAATGGATTACGAATCACACGTCTTTGTTTTGAGCCAACCAGTAGTGCTGAAACGACTCGTTTTCGTGACCGATCAGCGGTTCTTCGCACTCCTTGAAACCCAAGAATGACAAGGCTTCTTTTCGCTCCACGGCATAATCCCACCCTTTTGTGATCAACGGCATCCTACCAAAGGCGGAGTAGGCTTCTTTCATTGCGATCCTAAAAATCTTAACGAGCGCCTTCTTTTGCTCATAGTAATGATGCACGTCCACGCGAAGAAGAATGGCATCGTTATAATTGGGCTCATTTTGTCGAACGAAATATTCGATGGTTCCGATCGCGCGATGATTCGAATTGTCCACGATGACCTTTCGGGTGAAGTGCCCTTTAGAGGCAGATTCCATCCAAAAGCGAATCGCCTTTTTCATCCGCTCCTCAGTCGAATAATAGAAGATATCGCCATGGCAGTTGTCTGAATTGAAGAACGGGACGCACATGACGTCTTTATAGACGACGATCAGTTCTTTCCAATCGTCCAGTTTAAGGTCTCGTAATGAGTATTCGACTACATCTTTATTCGTTAAGTCATTTAATTCAAGAAGATACTCGTTTATCAGGTCGATTAGCTTATCGAAAGGGACATCGCCATTGCCGTTTTCGATTTTGTTGATGCTCGCTCGGTTGGTATAGCCTACCCTCTTCCCCATTTCCTCTTGGGATAAGCCTTCCCTTTTGCGGATTTCTTTGACCTTGTCTTTTAGTTGCTTCATGAAAGAATGAGCTCCTCGTTCGAGAGAATATCAGAAATCAAATCAAGATAGGCTTCCGGATTCTCCACTTCCATTATCGTTGTTATTTTGTTTCCGCCGTCTTTTGAGGACGCTCCGCAGTGAAATACCCGAGTTTTGCCGGGATAATCCAAGATTATGTAACGGTCATGGAACCTTCCCTCGGTCTTTTTAAATTCGATATGGAGGTCGGGACGGTCGGCAATAAAATCCGCGACGAATGCTTGGTTCAAGGAATTCCTGGCCTTGTTATCGGAAAAGACGATGATGCGTACGCCCGAATTGCAGGATTTAAGCAGATGAATCGTCTTGACGTCGATGTAATCGTCGATTAGATAGACGCGCTGCTTAGCCATGGAATAAATCCGTTGATAAGCCACGTCGGATTCCACTTTCTCGCCATCCATGATTAAGAAGGATTTATAGGTAGACGGATCGATAAAGTTATCCATCAACATATCCAACTTTCCTTCGATTTTGGAGATCTTTTCCGTGTTTGTCCGCACTTGATTAGCTAGCGCAAGCACTTCGTTGGTTGAACCTAGCGACTGTGTTTCCACGATATAGTCCTTCATGGATTTAAAAAGGCGGATGAGCGTCTTGCTTTGCCTGACGGCAAGATCTCCGCGTAACACAGTCATGAGCATGTAGATGCCTTGCTCGGTAAAAGCAAAAGGAGGCTTTCTTGTCCCACCTTTTTGCCCAGAAAAAAATCCATTGTCCCGTGATGTGAAATTTTTGCACCGCAAAAGCTGGTTCACTTCGTCCGCGGTAAGTTGGAACATAAAATCATCGTCAAACCTCTCAATGTTGTTTTTGACTTGCCGATTAAAATATCTTGTTTCGTATCCGTAGATGTGAGCTAAGTCAAAATCCAGCATAACCTTTTGACCCCGGATTTCAAATATAAGGTCTTTGATTAGGCTTTCATCCAATAAAACTAGAGGCGTTGGATTGCTCATATATTGAGTATATTAATTTGTTTATATTTTTTCAACACATCAAGGATAATAAAAACCGCCCACGTGGGACGTTCTTGTTGGTTTGTTGCTTCGTGTTTCGGGGAGAGCGATCTTCATATGAACGGGGAGAATTGCTCTCGTCCTGCGACAGCTAGTGTTCGACGACGGTCTCCATATTCGGTCCACACGACTCAAAATCGCCCACGGCCTTTTTTCTTGGACGGTAGAAACAAGCAGCATTAGGATTCTTGCCTCTCGGTATAAATCCACGAAATTAAGCTCTATGCCCCTCTTCTTTTTTCTTTTCGATAGAACTCCGCCGTCACTTCCATAGCATCAAGGAAGATATGTTCGCCCGGCCCTTTATCGGTTCCGCCATAGCCGTCATCCTCATCCATCGTGCCAAAGATCAAGAGGTCCTTTCCGTCGTTTTGCGGGAGGCGGGCCGTAAGCGGGCGCTCGGCCCCATTGACGCATAGACCGATCTCGTTCCCTGCTTCGGTCACCACGCCGAACGTGACATCGTCCTTAAGGTCGAAATAAAATCGGTTCCCCTCGGCGAAATAACGCTTATTCGCGTTATAGGTCATCTCTTGGCAATAGAGGTAGCTGCGGCTAGTGTCCACCACCTCTTGCACCGTGTCCAGGTTCAAAATCAAAACGACGCGGGTTGGGCTACGACGATAACGCACGTGGGCCTCCGCGGGCTTCGTCGCCTTGAAGGTGACGATTTTGCCGTAGTCTTGTTCGCGTTCGTACCACCAATAAAGATCCTTGTAGCCGCGGTCAAAGGGTTCCTCGTGATAATCCTCGGGGAGAAATTCTTTGCCATCGTCTCGATCAAAGAAGCGAATTCCTTCTAAGGTCACGTCCTTCATCCAATCGTAAACGCAAAACTCCGCGGTCGAATTCTCCAGGCATTCCATCTCTTCGTCAGGAAGGTCAACGCCTTCATAAACGATGCGTATCCGCACGATCTTGTTCATATCACATCCTCATGAACCCACTCGGAAGGACAACGTCCCTTCCTCAAGAGAGTATCCGGAATCTTGTGTAAACGATTCCCAGTGCTACGTCCGAATTCTAATCACTTTGATTCGTAATAGGCAACGATTTCCCTCCAACATCTCATTTTTTCTCTTGCCCGGGTCGTCGTTGTAATGCAGGAACATCGAGACGATCCGCCTCTCCAACGCCTCCTCGGTCACGAATTGGATCTGCTTCTTCACCATCCGCGTTACTTCGCGCTTCGGGGAGAACGGTCTTCGTATTATTGCGGAGAATCGCTCTCGTCCTGCTACAATTTAACTAATTAGTCGGCAACGCATGGGAAAAGAGCCATGAATCTTGCGTTTTTGCTTCTTTATTCTATATGGACATCTTTCCCAATGTCGAGTGACTGGGTTGCTTCGTCGTCGGGGTGAATCCGGTCTGTCCTAAATGGAGAATCGAGCTCGTCTTGCGGCAGCATTGATTGCCATTTTGGCAAGTTTTGTAAACTTCTATTGCCGTTCAATGCCATGAAAAAACCACCCCCAATTACGAGGTGGTTTCGTTCGTTGTTTACTGGATATCCCTTAGTTAGGATTATTACTTAACTTCGGGGAGAAGACCCATGAAACGCGCGTTCTTGATCGCGACGGCAAGCTGGCGCTGATACTTGGCGCTGGTGCCAGTGGCGGAACGGGGAGCGATCTTTCCGTCGGGAGAGATGAACCTCTGGAGAAGTTCCACATCCTTATAGTCGATATATTTGATGTGATTCTTCGTGAAGTAGCAAACTTTGCGACGGGAATGCATCTTTTTGAAAGCCATGTGATGATCCTTTCTGTCAGGTGTTAGAACGGGAGATCGTCGTCAGTGACATCGATGGAATCCAAGTTCTGTTTCTCGCTGACATTGTTGACCTGAGAAGAGAAACCGGTATCCATAGGCATTTCAGCAGCGGCACCATTCATCTTCGCGGCAGATTCCACGAATTCGAGACGGTCGACATTCACGGAGTAAGCTGTGACGTTAACGCCTTGGGAATTGGTGTATTTGCGGGAGACTAGACGGCCAGAGATGGCAATCAGGTTTCCTTTGCGGAAGAACTTGGTGAGTGTGTCTGCTTGGGCACCGAAGACGGTGCAATCCATGAACAGGGTTTGTTTTTCTCCGTTGGGGCCTTTGCGGGAATCGTCAACAGCGATGGTGAAGGCGCCGACGCTGGTTCCGGAATTGGTCCTGCGGAGTTCGGGGTCGCGGGTCAGGCGACCAACGAGGGTGATGACATTAAGCATCGTGGTTATCCTCCTAAGAATTAGTCTTTGTCGACAGTGATTAGGAATCGGACAACGTTGTTATCAAGTTTCGCTAAACGAGAGAACTCATTGAGGCCAGCAGCTTCGCCATGGACTTTGATGACGACATAGTAGCCTTTGTTAAGTTTCTTCATCGGATAAGCGAAGTCACGGAGACCCCATTCTTTAACATCCTTAACTTGGCACTTTTGTGCAGTGAGGATGCCATGGAGCTTCTCGATCTCAGCCTTTCTCGCCTCTTCTTCAAGAGTCGGGACAAGGATGTACATGATTTCATATTTTCCCATGATTCGTACCTCCTAGATTCGGTCTTTGGGTCGCCTTGGCGGGTAATACCATGCGACCATAAGAGTACTTTTGCCCCCGTTTGCCTTCCGTGGGGGCTACTTATTATAGTAGATGGCCGGTCGTCTGCAAAGAGGTTTTCGCGCACGTGTGCTCGCTTGTGGGTAAGACGAATTTGAGTTTTCTTAGAGAACAGGTATGCCGTTTTGAACATAAATGCCATTTTTACCTTGCAAAACTCCATTCAATTCATTCTTTTGCGATGCTTTTCTTTCAAAACGTCACCCATTATCTACTGTTTCAAGCCCGTTCGGATTGTTAATGTTTTACAATATAGGCCAAAGAAAGGAGTCACTTATGCCCCACTCTTCAGGCGGGGGTTCTAGCGGAGGCGGATTCCATTCCGGCAGCGGTGGTCGTTCTAGCGGCCCCTCCTATCGTACCTCCTCGCGTTACTTCCCCGGTTCCACTTGTTATGTCTATTATGGTCGCGGCGGCTTAATGCGCACCGTGTATCTTAGTGGCGATGCCAAAGCTGCCACTAAGTCCAAAATTACCTCCATCATCGCCGTCGTCGTTTTCATGCTCATCGGCATTGGCATCGGCGTCTTCACCGGATTCCATAACCCCCACAAGATTTCCAGCGATTACTCCACCACGATCACCATTGAGGACAATACCGATATCCTCAGCGAAGACGAAGAGACCACCTTAAAGCAGACATTCAACGAGTTCTACACGCTTTCTGGTATCTGCCCAAGCGTCGTCGCCATTCCCAACTCCACTTGGAACACCCATTACGCTTCCCTCCAAGGTTATGCTTACGATAAGTACTTATCCATGTTCAAGGATGAGTCCCATTGGCTCATCGTCTACTCCGATGACGGAAATAAAGCTAACTGGCACTTCGAAGGCATGCAGGGCAATGATACCGACCCCGTATTGTCTGTCCGCGTCACCGACAGTTTCAATTCCTTCCTTTACGATAAGTTATCCAATTCATCCCAAAGCGTAGGCGTTTCCATAAACGAGGCCTTCCGCCACATCATGCCGACAATGATGAATTCCTACTTCGGCATCGATACCCCGGTTCTGATCTTCCTTATCATCTGGGAAGGCGTCTTAACCTTCGCTTTGGTCTCAACCATCATCAACGCCGTCCGCACCCAAGGGTTAAAGAACGGTTTTAAAATCAGTGGCAATCTCGTGAAAAAGAATTGCCCTTCATGCGGCTGCGAATACGCGGAGGGCACCGTCCGTCGTTGCCCTAAATGTGGGCACCAACTCGCGGATGAAAAATACGCCTCTTTCCATAGCAACGATCTTCCTTAATTCTTTGTTTTCCCTGTCAAAACACATTTATTTTTGAAATTATGTGCTTCAGCAACGCTTATTCGTTGCAAAAAGGTCACGCATCCCCATAATGGAAGCATGAAATTAACCGAAGAACTCCAATCCGTTTTGCTAAGCGTCCAAGCCATGGATGATAGACCCGAATTGCAACTCCCTCACCTCTATAACGCCTTGTCTTTGCTGCATGTCACGTTAGGCGAAGGCAGTTGGGTGGGGCTTTATTG
>JAGAHY010000082.1 GCA_017626815.1 Bacilli bacterium
ATACCTTTGCATGCCTAAGACATTTCAACGGTCTTGAAACGACGACTCCAATACTCAGGGAGCGTCTTGGCGTCGAAGATAGAAATGCTGCTATGGTTTCGCGTATTCTAAAAGAATGCGTCGATGCCGGGGATTTGAAAGGCGCGGAATCGGCCAAGGATAAACGCAGTCTCAATTACGTGCCCTTCTATGCGTAAATTTTGTTGATAAAATGTCTGCAAAATAGTTGAAGCATCGAAAAAACACCGATAGCATCGAAGAAAAAATGTTGATTGATTGTTGATAGGTTGCTGGTAATCAACTTTTAAGAGGCGCTTTGAATACTGGCTTCAATTTGGAAACGAAACGATATACTTTACGGCACGATTGCATGTATGCTTAATAAGGTGAACTGGTGCGGACGTGAATGTGAATAACTCCTTTGCAAAGAAACAAGAGTATCCTTTTCCTAAGCTGTGCTTTGGCTGTGCAGCGGCTTTCGCGCGTAACCTGATTACCGATGAAGAAGCAGTGGAGCTGATTAACTCTTGTCTCCAACAGGGCATCAATTTCTTTGATACGGGGCATCACTATGGATGTGCTGAGCAACGTCTTGGCGTGGCGTTGAAAAACATTTCTCGCGAGGATGTCTATATCTCAACCAAAGCGGGAGTAAAAATAGAGAATGGCAAGTTTGTCAAAGATTTCTCCCCGGAATGGATTAAGGAATCCTTGGACATTTCTTTAAGGAGGATGGGTATCGATTACGTTGATATCCTGTACCTTTATTTCCCGAGGAAAGAGCACTTAACCGCTGAACTATTTCTCACCTTAAATGAGCTCAAGGAGCAGGGGAAGGTTCGTTATATTGGGATCAATACCTTCACGCCGGAATTGCTCGAATATATCGCCAAGGAGAAACTCTTTGACGTCGTGATGTTGGACTATAACATCGTCCGTCAAGACCGGGAGCCCGTCATAAAAGCACTCTACGAGCAGGGTATTACGGTAATCGCGGGGCAGGCTCTTGCGGAAGGCTTATTCAGCAAGGATTTCTTTCACATTCGCAGCCGTAAAGACCTCTGGTACCTGCTTCGAACCTTTGGCCGTAAGTCGTCTCAAGTGTTATATAAAGAGGCAAAGAGGTTCCGTTTTCTTAATAAAGTAGACGGATTTGACGCCTCCCAAATCGCCCTAAAATATGTTTTGGATAACCCGCATATTAGTTCGGCATGCTTTGGGACAGTCAGTTTAGAACACCTGAAAAAGAACATTGAATCGCAAAATATTGTTATTCCAGAAGAGCTGAAACGGAGGATTCGTGAGGCTGCAAAGGGAAAATAGAGTCATTATTTCCGATTAAACTATCAAAAATAGACCCTTTATCCGTGAATTCCAGCAGATTATCTCTTCTGGATTTTTTCTTTTTTATGAGAAGCGTTGTGGGCCAAAGTCTTGTTAAAAAAGCGAAAAGATGAGGAATAGTGCCAGAGTTTACTAAATCTTACTTCAACGGTTTCATACATGCATTTGTCCAACTGAACTTTAAAAACCATTCTACGCCGCAAGAAGGTTTCTCAGATTTTCTTGTGAAATTTCGTCTTCTTAAATAGTTTTCTATTACTTTCAGATGAAACAATTGAGTTGATTCTTTCCCTCGTCTTCGATAGTGTGTTTGCAGGAACAAAGAAACGCGATGGCTAACACGGATCAGCTTTACCTGAAGCATTTGAGAGAAAGCGCCGGCTTAACCCAAAAAGATCTTGCGGAGGAGCTTGGGTATTCGATTTCTCTAATTTCGGCTTGGGACAACGGTAAATCCTTTCCTGACCTCACGTGTTGGAAACGTCTTTGTGATCTTTATCATGTCCGCCTTCGCGATTTCTTACAGGAACGTGGATCTCAAGAGGTAGATTATCATGTTTATCCCTTTGATCTTGAAAGCTTTGGGAAACGGCTGGAAATCCAGCGTAAGCAAAAAGGACTGAACTTGGGCCAGCTGGCCTCGCGACTAGGCATCAACATCAAGACCCTTTCTTCGTGGGAGCGCGGGACCTCATTCCCCTCCCGCGAGAGTTTTCTTCGCTTCTGCTCTTTGTATGAGTTATCCCCCGAGATGCTCTTTTATGGCCAGGATCTTGAGCCGCCTGTTCCAGTTGCTCCTTCCGCGAAACCCCAATATCGAAACGTTGCTCCCCTCTTGGTTATGACAGGCTTGTTCCTTTTCGGTATCATCCTGTCTTTGCCCATTAATCCGCAACCGACGTCCTCCATCGAACCGGTGACCTCGTCTTCCTCCTATTCCTACATCCACGAATCCGAGATGGAATCCGCCGCCAAGCCTTTTGAACCGGTTGACTTCAATCCTTCTTTTGAAGAAGTGGCCGCGGGCAAGGCGCTCGTGTCCTGCGTTGACGATAAAGGAGCGGAACTTTTCCGTCATAATGTCGCTTATGGTTCATATCCTTCCGATATCGATTTCTATCCTTCCCCATATGCGGGTGAAGAAAAAGATGAACTCTACGTATTCGCGGGTTGGCAAGAGACCGGGCGACTATTCGACAATACGGTCCTCCATGCCAAATACCATAAAATGTCAGCAAAGGCCTATTATTCCTGCGACTATGATTTCATCTTTAATGACCAAGAAGATACCTTATATCTATATTCTTATAAGGGTGACTTGGATGCTAAGGAAATCCAGGTTCCCTCATCCATTGGCGGCTATCCGGTTACCACTGTCGGGCCGATTCTGCTCAATAAGTCAAGTTCGGTGGAGCGCTTGGTTTTTCCCGATTCCGTGACGTCCATCCAAGGTCTTTTACTCTCCGGAAGTTCATCCTTACAGGAAGTGACTCTGCCTTCTTCTTTGCAAGAAGTTCCTTGGAACCTTGTTTGCCAATGCGAGAGCCTGAAATTCAATGCTTATGAAGGTGGACTCTATTTGGGAAGCCAGGATAATCCCTATCTTCTTTTCGCTGGGGCAACGTCTTCAAAGGTAAGCCTGGCCCCGACCTGTGCCATCTTTAGCCCCTTTATCGAGGAACCCAAAGCCGGGACACTGTCGTTCCCATCGTCGATAACCTATATCGGAACAAATGCCCTAAGCTGGCTGATGTGCGCCGAAAGTATTGAAGTAGCAGCGGACAACCCTCGTTATTCTTTCTATGACGGATGTCTTGTCGATGATGCCAAGCATGAATTGCTCTTCGCTTCCGACAAAGCGCAGGCGATCCCGGAAGGCATCCGCCACATCAAAAGCGGTTCTTTGTTGCTATATACCCAACAGCAACTAACCCTTCCCACGAGTGTAGAAGAAGTGGAGTCTGGCGCCTTAAGCGGGTCCAACCCAATTCGAGAAGTAACCATCGGGGCGAATGTTTCCTTTTTCGCTTCCGATAATCTGGCGGAGTTATCCCAGTTAAGAAAAATCCGTGTCGATGAAGGCAATCCAAGCTACACCGTCCTTAATGGCATGTTGTTTAGCAAAGACTTACATAACCTCTTTGTCTGTCCGCCAAATTTAGGTATAACAACATTGACCTTGCCAAGCCAAACTCGCGTGATTTTCCCGGAATGTTTTCACCTTCAATATTATCTAGAGGAAATCCATCTTTGCTCCAGCGAATACGATGTCTTTGAACTTTTAGGTGAATTCTCTTTTGATGGATGCGAACGCCTGCAGAAAGTCTATGCCTCCTCTTCGATGACGGTCATCCCTTCCTGCGCCTTTTACCGGTGCCACGCGTTAAAGGAACTGCATCTTAAGCCAGGGCTAAAGCGAATTGAGGGTTACGCATTTTCTCCCGCGGCCGCTTTAACCGACATTTATTTCGAGGGGACGCGGGAAGAATGGGAAAGAATTGAGATTAAGGATAACGCCTTTGAAGACGCTAGTTTTAGTATCCATATCTTAGGGTGAACGGACGAAGGACGTTTTCGTAATTATCTTTGTTCTGCATGGATTTTTGCCTTTAATGCCTCCATTTCCGTTTTTTTGAACCTATTTCCGTTTGTTTGAATTGTCCCTTGGGGAGTGGTTTTCTATTGTAATGGCGGTACCAAAGAATTTCGCGAAAAGCAAGGAGTCCCATGAAGCCGAGCAAAACGCAGATGCTTTTGTATTGCTTAGAAAAGCTGATAAATGAGGGAAGATTAGAAAAACAGGATCTTCTTAGCCTATCCCCCATCAGCGAGCCGACGTTCACCCGTTATATCCAAGAGATTCGTGCCTATCTCTATAACGCGCATCCTGGTTCCGATTTGGAATACCATAAGTGGGAAGAAGCCTATGTCCTGGTTCCTGCGGATGTGTTGAACGGCAAATAATCCATACCAGCCAAGGTCCATATTGCTGAAACTAAATCAAAATGCTTTGCCCATCATTTTCTGATGGTTAGCCTTTCTAGAATTAGCCGATGGCTAGTGGTGGGGCAAAAGAAAATAGGGCTTATAAACCCGGCAAGACGCAGATTTTGCTGCATTGCTTGGAGACGTTATTACGCGAGGGCAAAATCGCGAAATCGCAGATTCTTTCCTTCGCCCCGATTTCGGAGCCGACCTTCACCCGCTACATCCAAGAGATTCGGGCGTACTTATATAATTTTCATCCGGGATATGAACTGGAATACTGCAAATGGGACGATGTCTATATTCTGAATAAAGATATGGATTCTTCCAAGCGGAAATAGGCGCCACTTTTCGAATCGTTGTTAGGCTTTTTTGCAATTATGATGACCATCATTTTCTGATGGGCTGTTCTTTTATAATGACACAAAGCATCGCCTATGTAGGGAGGACCCAAACATGAAAAATAACCCCAAACGGAAAATGGCTCTTGCCGTTTCCTTGCTTAGCTTGGCGTTAACCGCCTGTTCGAATCCCGCGATCAGCACTAGCGTATCCAGCATCGAAGAAAGCAAAGAATCTACCAACGAAGAAATCTTTGAGCGTTACCGTCAAGCGGTCGCGGCCGGATATGAAGGGGACTACGAAACTTGGCTAAAGGAAATTCGTGGTGAGGACGGCGTCTCCATCTTGACCGTGGAGAAAACGGCTTCCTATGGGAATGTCGACGAATACACTATCTATTATTCTAACGGGACTACCTCTACCTTCCGCGTCACCAACGGCAAAGACGGGGAACAGGGTATTCAAGGAAAGCCCGGCGAAGACGGCCATACCCCCGTCGTCACCATTGGTAGCAATGGCAATTGGTTCATCGATGGGGTGGACTCTGGCGTCAAAGCCCAAGGACCTAAAGGCGAGGATGGCCGTGGCATCACATCCATCGAAAAGATTGGCAGCAGCGAAAATGTCGACACCTACGAAATTCGCTATAGCGATGGCACCTCTTCGTATTTTTTGGTTACCAACGGCAAAGATGGGGAGCAAGGCATCCATGGCGTGGCGGGTGAAGACGGCCACACGCCGGCGATCACAATTGGAGAAAACGGCAATTGGTTTGTCGATGGTAAGGACACGGGCTTCTATGCCCGCGGCTTAGATGGACGTGGCATTGTCTCCATTGACAAGATCTCCACGTCAGAGAATGTCGATACTTATGAAATTGTTTATACAGATGGCACCTCTTCCTATTTTGTCGTGACTAACGGCAAGGATGGGGAACCTGGCGCGCAGGGTGTGCGGGGCGAAGATGGCCACACGCCCTCCATTACTATCGGAGAGAATGGCAACTGGTTCATTGATGGCGTCGACTCTGGCGTTAAGGCCCGAGGTGAAAAGGGCGACAAAGGCGATAAGTGCGACCCTGGTGAAAAAGGCGATCCAGGCGAAAATGGGCGCGGAATTGCATCGATTTCGCTCACTTCCAGCAAAGATGGCGTGGATACATACACCATTACTTACACGGACGAGACGACTACGACATTTACCGTTACAAACGGCGTCGATGGCCAACAAGGTATCCAAGGGGAACCAGGTCAAGACGGCCATACGCCGACGATTGAAATCGTAAATGGAAACTGGTTCATCGATGGCGTCGACTCTGGCGTGTCTGCGGTAGGGTCGCAGGGGCCTAAGGGCGAAGATGGACGTGGGGTTGCCTCGATTACGCTTACGTCTTCGGAAGGAAACGTCGATACCTATACCATCACCTATACCGACGGCATGACTTCCACTTTTACTGTGACCAACGGCCAAAATGGCCAACAAGGCATCCAAGGTGAGCCTGGTGAAGATGGCCATACCCCGGTAATTACCATCGGCGAGAATGGCAACTGGTTCATCGATAGCGTGGATACGGGTATCCAGGCTCAAGGTGAAAAAGGACAAGATGGACGTGGCATCGCATCCATTGAGCTAGAGTCCAGCGAGGGCCTTATGGATACTTATTTAATTACCTATACCGATGGCACGGTGAGCCGTTTTAGCGTCCATAATGGCGAACAAGGCGCGCCGGGTATTGGAGAACAAGGCATCCAAGGTGAGCCTGGTGAAGATGGCCATACCCCGGTGATTACCATCGGCGAAAATGGAAACTGGTTCATCGATAATGCCGACTCTGGCGTCAAGGCGCAAGGCGAAAAGGGCGAACAAGGCGAGCCTGGCCAAAACGGTCGTGGCATCGCTTCCATTTCTTGGAACGGCACCGATGGCGTTGTCGATACCTATATCATTATTTATACGGACGGAACGTCAACTACCTTTAACGTGACTAGAGGCGCGCAGGGTCCTCAAGGCATCCAGGGCATGCCGGGACAAGACGGCCATACCCCGGAAGTCGCGATTGGCGAGAACGGTAACTGGTTCGTTGATGGTGTGGATTCTGGCGTCAAAGCCCAAGGTCCTAAAGGCGATCCTGGCGAAAACGGGCGAGGAATTGCGTCGATTTTGATGACGTCTAGCGAAAATGGCGTGGATACCTACACCATCACGTATACGGACGAAACGACTTCGACGTTCACGGTTACTAATGGCGTGAATGGCCAGCAGGGCATCCAAGGGGAACCTGGTCAAGACGGCCATACGCCAGTGATCGAAATCATCAACGGCACGTGGTTTGTCGATGGCGTGGATACGGGAGTAGCGGCCCAAGGGCCTCAAGGCGTTGCGGGCCAAGACGGCCGCGGCGTCGAAAGAATCCAGAAAACCGAAACCAACGATAATGTCGACACCTATACCATCTATTATTCCGACGGCACGACCTCGACATTTACCGTCACCAACGGGGTGCAAGGCCAGCAGGGCATCCAAGGCGAGCCCGGCGAAGACGGGCATACACCCATCATCACGATTGGGCAGAACGGCAACTGGGTCATCGATGGCATCGACTCTGGCGTAATAGCTCAAGGGCCAAAAGGCGAAGACGGACGTTCCGTTAATTCCATCTTGTTAAGCGACACGGATGGCAACATCGATACCTACACGATTCAATACTCTGACGGCACGTCTACCACCTTCACTGTTACTAATGGCGTCGATGGACAACAAGGTATCCAAGGCAATCCGGGTCAAGACGGTCACACTCCGGTGGTCGAGATTATCGATGGCATCTGGTACGTCGATGGCGTGAGCACCGGTTTCAAAGCTCAAGGTGAAAAAGGCGAACCCGGCCAAGATGGTCGCGGCATCGTTTCGATTAGGCTTACCTCCTCAGATGATGGCGTGGATACCTACACCATCACGTATACGGACGAAACGACTACGACATTTACCGTTACTAACGGCGTCGATGGGCAACAAGGTATCCAAGGGGAGCCTGGTCAAGACGGCCATACGCCGGTGATTACCGTTAACGAGAACGGCAACTGGTTCGTCGATGGCGTGGATACCGGCATTGCCGCGCAAGGCCCTAAGGGCGATCCAGGCGAAAATGGACGCGGAATTGCGTCGATTTCGCTCACATCCAGCGCAGATGGCGTAGATACTTACACCATTACTTACACAGACCAAACTACCTCCACATTTACGGTTACTAATGGCGTGAATGGCCAACAGGGCATCCAAGGCGAACCGGGCCAAGACGGCCATACGCCCGTCATCGAAATCGTCAACGGGAACTGGGTCATCGATGGGGTTGATTCTGGTGTTGCCGCGCAAGGACCCCAAGGCCCTAAAGGCGACACGGGCGTTTCCGTCGTCTCCGCCTATATTGATGAAAACGGCGATTTGATCGTCGAATTCTCCGACGGGACGACACAAAATGCCGGCAACGTCGTCAACAAACAAAAACGCACGGTTACCTTTGATAGCAATGGGGGTACCCCCGTGGATCCCGTCGTGGTTCAAAACGGCGAAAAGATCGATAAGCCGGATGATCCCATCCGTGAACATTACACATTCTTAGGCTGGTATGACGATAATGGTGACCGTTGGTCCTTTAATGGCTTTACGGTAACCGGCGACCTTACCCTGCATGCACGTTGGGCGGAAAATGATCGCCGCGCGGACATCGATCAACAATTCGATGAGTTTTACGTCGCTTCAACGGGTCATTATGGTTACGATGCGCTGGGCAATGAAAATAACGGATCGGCCAAACAGGAATTCTACCGCATGCTAAGCTCGCGCCTTGATGGGCTTGCAACAAAAGAGGTGGACTTCTCTGACAGCCTCATCCTAGGCAGTTTTGACTATGTCTCTTTGGGGCTAGACGATAACGATGCGATTGCCGTCTGGAAATATTGGAAAGCCGACCATCCTATGGCCTATTACGTCTCGACTTCGGTCAGCTATGATGGCGGCTTGCTCCACGTCTTGACCAACCCCGAATACCGGATTTCTTATTTCCGTAGCCGTCTGAATTATCAACTCGTCGCTAAGATGGGCCAATACCTAGAAATGGCAAAAGGCTATTCCTCCGAATACGACAAATGTCTCCTGTTCCATGACGTGATCATCGGGAACATGTCCTACCATTACGATGACCAAGGCACGCCCAGCAACTTAGCTTATGACCACAATATCTTAGGCGCCTTCTGCTATGGAACGGGCGTATGCGAATCCTATTCCCGTGCCTACCAGGCCCTATTGACCATCGCGGGTGTGGACAACATCGTCGTCACCGGCGAATCGCTGGGCCAAGCCCATATCTGGAACTACGTCGAGCATGATGGCGAGTGGTATGCGGTCGATTTGACGTGGGACGATGGCTACGCCTATGGCTTGGGAGCTTATGAAGAGCTTGCGCATAACTATTTCATGCGCAACATCCACGAAAACGTCAGCTATAGCAACTATGGCTGGGATTATGATGTCAATACCTTTGAAAGCAACCATACCGCGGAACGTCCCGATGGCGTGGGCGGAGAAAAGCTCTACCCGATACCGGCTTTGTCTGATACCGCCTACTGGGAAAAGGATGTGATCAAGATTGATGATCTTATCGCTGAGGGTGCCGCATCTTTCCGACGCGTCAGTTATAACGAGGTCTATTGCACTGAGATTCGTCTAACCCAGTACTACGGGAACTATACGATCGCCGACGAAGTGACCTATAACGGCTTGACCTATCTCGTCACTGGCGCGGCCAATTATGACGCGGGCACTTATGGCTATTATTCCATCTTCCAGGATACTGGCAGCATCGGCGCCCTCCACATTGGCAATAACATGAAAAATCTTGGCATGTGGGCTTTACAGGGGCCAGTCCGTGAATACGATGTTTCCAGCGAAAACGAACTTTACTCTAGCTATGACGGAGCCTTGTTCACGAAAAACCTCTATACCTTAATCTTGGTACCAAATAACTATGTGGGGCAGGAGTTCTCCATCCCCGATGCGACCCATATCGTGGGGTATCGCGCGTTTGACGTTTTCTGCCAAATTGAATACGTCCGCTTTGGTGCGAACGTGGATTCGCTTGGCTATGCCAACCGGGGCAACGGTTGGTATGACGAAGAGCCGACAGGCTTTGGCGGAAACTATGTCTCGCCACCTTTGCCTTCTACTGGAATCTTGGAAATGGTCCATCTCCAACGGATTTTTGTGGATGCGCGCAATCCCTATTATTCGACGCAGGGAAATTTTCTTCTTGCGGATGAAGGCAAGGTCTTGCTCCGCAGCTTCGGCACGCACTTGGAAGAAATTGAAATCCCTTCTTCGGTAACCATCATCGAAGGCGATGCTTTTCTCAACCACAACAATTTGCGTCGCGTCATCTTTCATGACGGTGTCACGGAGATTCGCCATCGTGCCTTTGGCGTCTGCATCAACTTAGATAACGTCACTTTGCCAAGCGGATTGAGGGTTTTGGATGACTTGGCATTCATGGAATGCGCATCCTTAAGCCATATTGAGATTCCAGACGGAGTCACCCGAATTGGTGATGGCGCCTTCTTTGGCTGCGCCTCGCTTCGCCAAGTCACCTTGCCAACCAATCTTGAAACGATCGAACATTCCGCCTTCTTTGGCTGCGTGCGGCTATATTCGATTTCCTTGCCCGCTTCCTTAACCCAAATTGGCCTGAGGGCGTTTGAGGATTGCACTTCATTAGTGGAAGTCGTCAATGGCTCTTCCTTAGAAATTACTTCTGGAAGCATGGACCATGGTTGGGTGGGTTTATACGCGAAGAGCATCGTCTCTAACGCGGAAGAATCTCGCCTCAGCGTCGACGTTAACGGGAATGTCTTATATCAAGATGGCGAGGAAGTGACCTTCATCACCACCTCTAAGCGGGCCACAACCGCGAATATTCCTCAAGGCGTTACGTCCATACACGATTACGCTTTCTACCATAACGACGATCTGACATCGGTCATTGTGCCTGATTCCGTTACCCATATCGGTGCGCATTCGTTTGAAGGGTGCGGCCACCTCGAAAGCATGACGTTGCCCTTTATCGGGGAAAGCAGGGGAAGCAATTCCTTCTTTGGCTATATCTTTGGTGCCGACCAAACTCAGAGCCAAGGTTATTACGTGCCAAAGTCCTTAACACACGTTATCTTAACAGGGGAAATGACGGCTATCCCGGAATTTGCCTTCTATACCTGTGGCAATATCGAGAGCGTCACTTTACCCGACACCATCACTTCCATTGAGCGCTGGGCCTTTACCTCTTGCCTCAAGTTACGGCAAGCCGATTTACCGGAGGGATTATTGACCATTGGGGAAGACGCCTTCTTCGACTGCGCCTTTGAAAGCGTCGTCGTGCCAAAGAGCGTTCAATCTATCGGCTGTAATGCCTTTAACTGCCCTAATCTCCATACCCTTACCGTCCCCTTCATCGGCGGTTCGAGAAGCGAAAACCAATTCATCGGGTATATCCTTCACGGCGGTGTCCCCGTGCAGCAGATGTATATCCATAACCTGCGTGAAGTCATCATCAACGACGATATCACCTCGGTGCCTCAGGAAGCATTTATGCTGATCGATTCCTTGCAGCGCGTGAGTTTGCCCGATACGGTCGCTTCCATCGGGGCGCGTGCCTTCAGCTCTTGCACGGGTTTAGTGACGATGACGTTGCCTTCAAGTTTGACGGAAATCGCGGATGAGGCCTTTTATGGCTGCACCTCGTTAGCTGAAGTCATTAATCTCTCCGCTCTTCCGATCGTCGTGGGCAGCAATGCCTATGGCGAAGTCGCTTATTATGCCTTGCGCGTGGTCAATGGCCCTGCCGAATCGGCATTCAGCGTCCTTGACCAGAACTATTTAGTGATGGAAATCGACGGCAAAACCCGCCTCGTTTCCTATTTTGGTGAGGAAGAGACCGCTTCTGTTCCTAGTGGCATAACTAACGTCCATCGTAACGCCTTCTCTCAAAAGGCAAACCTAAAAACCATCATCTTCCCCGATAGCGTAAAGGCTATCGAATCTCTGGCTATTTATAACTGCCCCGAACTTCTCGATGTCCAAGTGCCCAATAGCCTTGAGCAAGTGGATCAAGACCCCATCGCGTTCTGCGAGAAATACGCCTATAGGACCTATGAAGGAGCGAAGTACCTCGGTAACTCCTCCAATCCTTATGTGGCGTTGATGAAAGTGGCGGATTTAGAGTTAAGAAACATCACGATTCCACATGGTTGTCGCTATATCGGGACCTTAGCCTTCGATGGCAGCGCGATTACCCAAATCACCGTTCCTTCGTCCGTAGTCGCGATTGGGTTTGGCGCCTTCAGTAACTGCGGCAATCTGGAATCCATGACGTTGCCCTTCATCGGTGGTGGCCTGAATAGCCATAATTACCTGAGCTATATCTTTGGTGGCTATAGCCCTGAGGACGGCTGCACCAAACCGGCAGGCTTGACCCAGTTAGTCATCACTGCGCCGACTTTAAGCATTTCCCAAAAGGCATTCATGTATTGGTCGAATGTGACGAGCATCCGCTTTACGGGCGTCGTCACTTCCATCGGCGATCAGGCGTTTTATGCCTGCACCTCATTGACGGGCCTAGAATTCGCGACCGGGTTGACGATGATTGGCTCGAATGCGTTTGAGATGTGCTCTTCCATCGATAAGATTGAACTCCCGTCCACGCTTATTTCGATCGGTGATCGCGCTTTTGCCAGTATGTATCAATCCTTTCAAGTGATCTATGGCGGGTCAAAAGCGGAATGGGACGCGATTGGAAAAGGAAACAACATAACGGAAACGGAAAGCCATGGCGAGCTCCTTTGCGATGGCGAATCCTATCCGCTTCAATAATTCATTTAGGAGGTAAGATACCATGAAAAGAATCCTGTTATTAATGACGACGATGTTGCTCGTTTCCTGCGGGGGCACCCCCTCTGGCGGCGACGGAGGCTCCGCTGATGATTCTCCCTACACATCGTTAAACCCCGATAAAGCGGAAGATCTTCGCTATATCGAAGCGGTGGGGAGCAAAAATAGCGAAACCGTCTATAGCCTCGCGAAAAATAAAGGCAGCTTCCGTTATGATGTATCCGAAGAGAGCAAATACGCTATCGATGGCACGATGGCTACGGAAAATAGTCACGTCAACAAGCATCATGAATATGTCTTCGACGGCGATAATGGCTTCTATGCCTACGAAACCTGGGCGGATGGGACGATGGAAACTCGCGTAATCTGCTTCGGCACGAAAAGTGGCGGCGTTTACCATTATACGCAGCTAGCTTATGGTGAGATTGGTGGCGTCGGAGGATGGCAAAGGGAAGAAAAAGATACTACTTCCGATATTGGCAGGAATTACTTTAAGTTATCTGCCTACGCTTCTTATAGCGCCTTCGATTGCATGCTGTTCGCCCTATATAGCGTGGAATCCGAAGTAAATTACTTTAAGAACGACCAACATATCAAGGTCGTCGTCAAAGGGGAGTATTTCGATGGCGCCGGATATAGCAAGGCCGTGATGGATTACACCTATATCGCGGATTTAGACGGGTTGCCGGTATCGATTGATTCTAAGGTGACCCGATATGATTCGGAAGATAAAGCCACGTTCGCTTTCAAAGAAGAACAGGTGGTTAAAGCCAGCTTTGAATATGGCGTAGATATCGAACGAAAGAATCCCGATACGAAAGCTTAATCGGGTATGACATTGCGCCTTTGATTGCCAGTGATAATGAACAAATCCGGAATTTAATGGGAGATTTGCCGTAAAAATCGGTAATTAC
Source organism: Bacilli bacterium (assembly GCA_017626815.1). Taxonomy (GTDB): domain Bacteria; phylum Bacillota_I; class Bacilli_A; order RFN20; family CAG-826; genus Alloenteromonas. Next base: position 13,515 of record JAGAHY010000082.1, read on the forward strand.
CGTAATATAAAATTTTTCCATGAAATTGAGGGAATCTATATGAAACATCGAAAACTATGGGCCGCTTTGCTAATGATGGTGGGCTTTGTTTTGCCTGGTTGCGATTTCTTTTACGAGGTGTCTTCGTCAATACCGAAAATAACCTTGACGACAAGCAACCCTACAGTGACTCCTGCTATGTCCGCGCCTCATGAGCATACCTTTAAGTCCGAATGGTCTTATGATATGGAATACCATTGGCATGATGCCACTTGCGGGCATTCGGAAATCGCAGATAAAGGCGATCATTGCTTTGGTGATTGGCGTGTCGGTACCTATCCGACACGGAGCACTCCTGGATCCTATATTTCCTCTTGCCTCGTCTGCGGCTTCACCCGGAAAAAAGAATTCGACTACGAAGAATATGAGGAAATGTGGTATCCGCCGGAATATACGTGGTCGGAAGATTATTGTTTCTGTACCGCCACAAGGCAATTCGTAGACGATCCCGACAAGACCGAGACGGAGACGGTTGAGTCGGAACTTATTTTGCAAGAAGACCCAACTTGCGATGAACCTGGAGGGCTTCTATATTTCGCTGAATTTAAGCACCCTGCCTTCGAAGATCAGCATTTGTGGGTTCCAATTCCCGAGTTAGGAGACCTTTGGGGCGAACCCACGTATGAGTGGTCGGATGATTACCGAACATGTTATGCGCAGCGCACCTGTCTCCGAGATGGGAACCATTATGAACAAGAACGAGTGAATTCTACCTACGAAGTCATCGTGGAGCCAACGTTTGACGACGGTGGTTTAGGCCGTTATACGGCAACCTTCTCCTCTCGTTGCTTCACCACTCAGATTCATGATGTCGTCTTACCCGTGAAGCCTGAAGTCTACCCGGGTCTGCACTTCCTTCTTACCGAAAGTGAAACGGGTTCTTACTTTCGCGTAGAAGCAAGTAAATATGATGTCGTCTTCCCGAAAAATCTAGTGATTCCTGGCATCTATAAAAAGATGCCTGTGAAAGGTGTTCTCTATCAGGGGTTTGCGGGTCACAAAGAGATTGAAACGGTAACGATTCTTGGTGGCGTCGTCTTCCTTGAGCCTTATGCCTTTGCCGACTGCACCTCATTAGAGAGCGTTGTTTTACCCGAAGGCTTTGAAGATATTTATGTCGGTGCCTTCTCAGGTTGCACCGCCCTTTCCTCCATCAACATCCCAGAGTCTATCCAAACTATCTCGGGCACCGCTTTTAGAAATTGCCCCGCATTATCGGCTAATGTCTATGATAACGGCTGTTATTTTGGTTTTCACGATAACCCTTATCATTTTATGATTCGGTCAATATCAATGGACGTTGCCTCCTGCGCGATTTCCCCAGATTGCAAATTTATTGGTAGCCAAATCTTCTGCGATTGCTTTAACCTGGAATCCGTTACGTTTCCAAAGGAAACCTCGATTTGCACCATTCCCTACGGTTTTTGTTGGGATTGTACTAGCCTCAAGTCCGTCAACATCCCCGAGGGCATTACGTCCATTGACTTCTATGCGTTTATGAATTGTTATTCCTTGCCTTCGATTACGTTTCCCGCAAGTTTAAACGAGATTGGCAACCATGCGTTCTTTGGCTGCGAAGCTTTAGAAGATATCACTTATTTGGGTACCAAAGAACAATGGTCACAAATTGTGGCAAAGTGGGAAGTGTGGTCTGATGCATTTATGAATGCTCCTGCGACTGTGGTGCATTGTAGCGACGGTGATTTCCCTATAGAAAAGACATCTGAAGAATAACAAAAACTATTAGACGCCATCCATATCGTGCTAGGACGTTGCGACGTGTGGGCCAAAACCCAGACAATACGAACAAAAGATATTTTTGTAGGGTATTTCTCGTCCAACGCGACTATATCCTTTTCGTCTTTGTGACGGGTTTGTGACGGCTTCTCCTTTATAATGATTCTATCCTCGAGGAGTGCATCCTGGTTTGAGTGACAAAAGTCAACCCAAATCCTGGACTGTTCTCAAATTGAGGATGACAAATCGGAGGCTAACAAGATGAAGTATTACGAAATGAACGATGTCTATAACTATGTGGTTGAAGACCTTAGGCCCGAAGAAAGTCATAGCTATACCCGTTATCGTCAGGCCATGGACCGTCTCCTTCAAGC
>JAGAHY010000009.1 GCA_017626815.1 Bacilli bacterium
CCCAAAAAAGAAACGATGACGGTCGAATTCAAAAGTGATCTCAAAGGGCTTCCCGACCATGAATTGGTCGATGAATCTGTCGCCATGGCCAATTCAGAAGGAGGCACCATTTATATCGGAATCGAGGATGACGGACGGCCTACTGGCGCAAAAGACTACCATACCGACGTCGATGGGCTGCGTGCCTTGATTGCCAATAAGACCGTGCCTTCGCTCTTTGTTTCTCCCACCCTTATCTATGAAGACGGGGTTCCCGTTGTGGCGGTGGAGGTCCCCGTAAGCGAATACATTGTGGCGACTTCGGGCGGCAAGGTCTTACAGCGGCGAATCAAAGGCGACGGAAGTCCTGAAATGAGCCCCTTTTATCCTTGGGAATATGAATCGCGGCGTTCCTACCTTTATGTCTATGACCCTTCCGCCGCGGTGGTGGTTTCGTATAACGAGGACTATTTAGACACCGAAGCCATCGAACTTGCCCAAAAGCGTCTCGCGCTCTCCCCGCAAGCGGACCAGGCATTGGTCGGTTTGTCCAAGGAGGATTTCCTTGGTGCGATCGGGGCAAGGAAAACCGCGATGGGCGAGCCAATGCTTACCATGACTGGACTATTGCTTTTCGGGCGTGAGCAGGCCTTGCGTAAATACGCGCCATCGGTGGGCTTTTGCTTCCAACAACTCCATCTTGGCCAAGTGGTTCAGAACCACTCCCTGGTCTCCAACATCATCAGGGTATACCCTTTGTTTGACCGTTTTTGCGAAACCTTTAATTTCAGCGATGAGATTTTCTCTAATGGGAGAAGGATCGATATCCCCTATTTCGACAAAAGGGCTTTGCGCGAAGGCTTTGCCAACGCCATCGCCCATCGTGACTACAACCTTCTTGGCGAGATCAGGGTTCAAGCGGATGAATCGGGTTTGACCCTTTCTAACCCTGGTTCTTTGGTGCGGGGCTTACACGTGGAAGACTTGCTTATGGCTGAGCCTAGAGGAAGAAATCCGTTGCTATCCTCCGCTTTGAAGAGACTTGGGTATTGCGAATCCACGGGAAGAGGGGTCGAAACGATCTTCTATGGCGCCGCCATGTATGGAAAGCTTTGGCCCACCTATAATGTTTCGCAAGATAACGTCATCTCTTTGTTTTTCCCTCGCTGCAAACCCGTCGCATCGATATCGATTTGCCTGCTTGAGCAGGGGGAGAACTTGCCGATGATCGCCGTTATGTTGCTCTCCCTCTGCGTGCAAAAACCCGGACGTACCTTGCTCTCGCTTGCGCAGGAAATACATATCCAAAAAGAAAGGATCGTCGGGTTCCTTACGCTTTTGCTGAACCGTGGCTTTTTGAGAATGGATGAGTCACGTTATTATCCTTGTGTCGCGGAGGCGCCGACAAAAGGTGTCACCATCAGCGAAGAAGAGGCCATCCAAAAGATTATCCTTTCCGCCAAAGATAACGGTGGAACGCTAAACAACCAACTTGTCCAAGAAGCATTACATGTCAACGCGGATAAAGCTTATTCCTATTTGAAAACCATGTTGCAAAAAGGGCTGATCGTTTTGTTGCAGCGGGGGAAGTACGCTTCGTATAAATTACGGCAAGATTAGCCGCAAATCCGTTTTAACGCGTTAAACTTTTTGACCTTATTTTTTAACGCGTTAAAACGGGATAAAGAGAAAAAACCCTTGATCCGACCATGAAGTTTGCCTACAAATGATGGTCTACTTCTAAAAACGCGGATAAAGGGAAACGACTTTCAGCTTTATCAACCGCATGGAGATGGGGGATAAAGTGGGGGATAAACTGAACCTTACCCAAAAGAGAATGCTCGAATTGATCAGGGACAATCCCTCCATTACGCAACCGACCCTGATGATTGAATTGAGACTGGGAAAGACGGCCGTGCAAAACATCATTACTTTCCTGAGGAAAAATGGGTATATCAACCGCATAGGTTCGAACAAATCCGGGTATTGGGAAGCCATCGGCGAGAAGGAATAATGGGCCATAGATCTTCCGAAGCATACGCGCCCTTTGATGAGAAACCCGTGTTCAAGCCTTTGAGAATTTCTTCATCGTCCATTTGCCCAGCCTCAACAATCCGGCGAGGAAGCAACCAGCCGACGCTTCTTCCCGTGACCGGATAACTGACCGATTAAGCGATGTTTGCCTAGGCATTCTCAAATTCGTTAAAGTTCATCTCGGGGTGCGCATTGACGAAATCGCCCTAGGGATGCAAAACGAGTTCGGCCCCCAAACGCCGGACTCCGTTTACAGCCAAATCAAGCGGTATCTCCGCGATTATTTGGAAATCAAAGGGCCGAAGAAGTCAGGCGGATACCATTTGAAGTAGTCCATTGAACCATTCTGGCCGATATCGTTCCTTTAAAGCTTCGCGGTCAGCATGACCGAAAAAGGATAAATGGCGGAAGCGAAGGTAAGTTATTTGACGGCATGGAAATGGTGTCGATTCCCGCATCGCGAACCAGAATGTCAAAAAGCGCAGACGGCATTGAATAAATCCGAAAACGGCTACCACTATATTGCCGCTCAAATCGGGACGATTTTTCTGGAGCAAGATATTTCTCAGCTTCCCAAACCCCGTTGCTTTGGAGCACTTCGAAATCGTGAAACCCTCTCCTTTCTTTGTTTTCAAATAAAGGTGGCCCGCATTGATATTATATTATTTTTGATATAAGATTAATTGACTTAGGAGGTGGTTCCAATGGCAAATCAAATTGTTTCAAATATCGATTCACAATATAGAGAATGGCTATCGGAGATCAAATCTGATTACCGCAGGTCGCAAATCAAGGCGGCGGTCAAAGTAAACGAGGAGCTGCTCCGTTTCTATTGGAGGCTCGGGCGCGGTATTGCCCAATTGCATTTCGACGCTGAATGGGGAAGTGGTTTCTATGAAGCACTTTCCAAAGATTTGAAGGAAGCGTTTCCAGATTCAAAGGGGTTTGCCGTGAGCAATTTAAGGTACATGCGCAGGTACTATGAATTGTTTCCTGATTTTCCAATTCGCCCCCAACTTGAGGGCGGAATAGGCGACGCTGCAATTTGCCCCCAAGTTGAGGGCGAAATCATGCCTCGGGTTGGGGAACAAATATTCATGATTCCTTGGAACCACATAAAGTACATTCTGGACAAATGTGGAGGCAACCAAGCCAAAGCACTTTTCTACGTCCAGGAGACGATCAAGAACAACTGGTCGAGGGCCGTGCTCCTCAATTTCCTCGGAACGGACCTTTACGAGAGGAAGGGAAAGGCCATAACGAACTTCGAGGCGACTTTGCCCAGAGACGGCGGCGACCTCGCCAGGCAGATAACGAAAGACCCCTATAATTTCGACTTCCTCGTCCTCCGAAAGGAATACGACGAGAAGGAACTCAAAAGCGCGCTGATATCAAACATCGAGCGCTTCCTGCTCGAGCTTGGCAAGGGCTTTGCCTACATGGGGAGGGAATACCGGCTGAACCTCGGCGAGGAAGAGGAGTTCTGCGACATGCTCTTCTATAACACCGTCGCCCACGCTTACGTCGTCGTGGAGGTGAAGGTTGAGAAACTCAAACCCGCGGACCTCGGGCAGCTAGGAACCTATGTCGTCGCGGTTGACCACACCCTCAGGGGCGAGTCCGACAACAAGACGATCGGTCTCCTTATCTGCAGGGACAAGAACGAGACCACGGCGAGGTACGCCTTAGAATCCTCATCTCAGCCTTTGGGCATCTCGTCCTATGAGCTGTCCACCTTGGTTCCCGAGGAATTCAAGGGCAGCCTTCCCACCATCGAGGAACTGGAAAGCGAAATCGTCGGACCCGAGGAGGTTCCTCCGACGAATGCCTATGCCGAGGCAATTAAAGCAAGGCGAAATGAAATCGGGATGACCCAGCAGGAGCTCGCCGACATCTGCAAGATGCCGCAGCCATCTATCGCGAGGATCGAATCTGGTGACTCCTCTCCGAATCTCTCCACTTTATTGAAAATCTGCGAGGCTTTGGGCCTTAAAATCAAAATCGAAAGTTGAGTGGTAAAAGTTTTTCCGTGATGGTCGGAGCACTTTGAAGGTCGCAAATCCATGTGGCCATCCCACATCGTGCTCCAAAAACCATGTTATTGAAGGTTTTTAATTTCTTGGCTTACGCTCAGCCTACGATGATTCGGCATTATTTCTGGAGACAAAATCAGACTTCTAGACGTTTCCCAGCAAGAGATTTCCTAATCCTGCAGAAAGAAAAAGCATCGCTTTGGGGTTGCTTCGGACAATGATGGACTAAGTCCAATTACTCGTGGATCTTCCAAGCGCGATTGCTGATCATATGGTCCACGGTCCACTCGGTCTTGCATTCGCGGCAGCGGCAATAGGTCTTCTCTTCGCCACAGCTGATAATGCAGCTGAAATTTTGCTTGCCGCAATGCGGGCAAGCGACGTATGTCGTCGTGCAGGCGCCGCCGCTGACGGCTTCGAGCTGCTCGTCGGATAGCTCGATGCCTTCCGCTTTGGCGAGGGCGAGCATCTCTTCTTGGTCTTTGCATGCCTTAACCTTGGCGATCTGTTCTTCGGTCAAGCCCTTTAATAACTCGCTTTTCACCATTGCAGTCTCTCCTTGTTTGTCTCTTCGTCGAGGCGGCCTTTCCAGAGGAGTCCGCCGAAAGCATTGGGCCATGCTTGCCGCATATCGGCAATGCTGGCTTCTTTCGTTTCCATTTTATCAAATTCGTCAGGGTTGGTGTAGACTGTGTCCGTGAGCCGACGTCTCCGCCAAAGGAAGCAACGCCTTAAAAAGGGAAAACATCATTGGGTGAAGTTATTTTATATAGGGAATACAACAAGTTATCGATGAAAAATGGATGAAGAAAACGGGGCTGACGAAAATAGATGCGTCAGGCACCGATGAGCCGCGGGGGCGCAATTCGACGCTGCGCGCGGACAGATGCTATCCAAATTACTCCGACGAGATGCTCCAAAACACTCCGATGAAAAACTTCAAAACACTCCGATGGATATTGTGATGAAGCAGATGCAATGGGATAACCCGTGATATAAGGACAGAGAAAACGAAAGTCCCCTTGTTCCCACCCTTCCAGAGAATTTCCTGCAGGTCGCAGGAAAATTGTTCGCCATTCCTTGGGGGCATCATCAGATCATCTTAAACAGGACGCGATCCCTTGAAGAGGCGCTCTATTACGTTAGCGAATGCCTTGAGAACGGATGGTCAAGAGCCGTCTTGTCC
>JAGAHY010000083.1 GCA_017626815.1 Bacilli bacterium
GTTTTCAATAGCTCGCTTCTTTTGCCAAGGGGCTTAATGTTTTTGGTGATTGTCTTTTTGCCATCCCTAACGGTTGTGGCAAGATAGTACCTCACTTCGCCAAATCTATCTCTAGATGTATTGATTTTTATTCCGTTCATAGCAATTGCCCTTATATAGTATATCATGTATTGCCGAGTAGTGCTACAAAATATTAATAAAAATTTGACAAAGAAAAAAATAGACCATATGAAATATGAAAACTTCAAAAACGAGGTCTATTTAGTTAGAAAGTGTCAAAGATGCGACCCATGCTTTGGGGTTTTCTTGCGCCTAAAGATGCGGCATCCTGCTTTTTTCGTTACGGGGCGAGGAATGCGAAATGGGCGACTTATCTATCTTTACTCGCGCGCGCAAAGGCTAGATAATTAACCTATGATTACGGTCTATTATTCCCCTGACCCCAATATGGCGCGCCACATCGCGATGAAGGATATCCGCAAAGCCTTCCCCGTGCGCGACGAATTCAATTACGCTTCGTTTAATATGGCGGTCACCATGGTGAACGAACTCGCCGACGAATGCGAGTTTTTGCCTCTTGGGACCGAACGGAAGTGCATTTTGGCTTCCGACTGCGCCTTCTTGGCCAAAACCAAGACCAAATACAAATACCAGAAAGACGACGGGCCCGATAAATTGCTCGAATACTGCAAAAACCCAAACGCCTTCATCGATTTGTTCTTGCTCGTGCATGCGGAAAGCATCGACGAGAAGAACCCCATCGTCAAAGCCATCATGAACACGGGCACCATCAAAGGCATCCCCATGCCTAAGCCCGAGGAATGGATGGCCTACGCGAATAAATACCTTAACGCGAAGGGATGTGGTCTCGATAATGACGCGGCGAGGGAACTGGTCTCCCGGGTCGATGGCGATTATGGCCGTTTCATCAACGAACTCGACAAACTCGTCTGCTACGCCAATGGGGAGACCGTCACCTTGAAAGCCATCAAGATGCTCGTGGCTCCCAAAGTCGAGGAAGACACTTTCGCCATGAGCAACGCCCTCACCCGCGGCGACGTCGCCAAGACCATGGAAATCTACAAAGACCTCAAGATCCATTCCGTCGACGAGATCCGCTTGATCAACACCCTCGCCAGCCAATTCTTCTTCATGGACCAGGTGAGGTATCTTGACGCCAAAGGCGCGCCATCCTCGGAAATCGCCAGGGAGCTTTATACTTCCCCCAAGCGCGTGGAGGTCACGCTTCGTAACCTTTACCGCGTCAAACCCGATTCCTTGCCGCGCATCTTGGATGAGCTCTACGAATGCGAGAAGGCCATCCTGACGGGCCAAGTGAGCCCGGAATTCGCCTTCCAACGCTTTTTGGCCAACTATTCAATATAAAAAACCATGGAACCCTATGAATCTTTGATCCACAAACTTAACGCCAGGCGCTTCGACGCCTATTTCGCCTCCAATAGCGAAGAAGCGGTGCGCTTAGCTTTATCCTTTCTTCATCCGGAAGATACCGTCGCTTTCGGCGGCTCGATGAGCTTATATGAATCCGGCATGCTCGAGGCCTTAAGAAAACCTGGCGTCTGCCGTCTTCTCGACCGCGATAAAGCCACCTCTCCCGAAGAGAGGAAAGCCATCATGCGCGAAGGCATCATGGCCGATTATTATTTCGCCTCCGTCAACGCCTTATGCGAGGATGGGACCTTATACCAAGTCGATGGCACGGGCAACCGCGTCGCCGCCATCATGTTCGCGGCCAAAAACGTCATCCTGATCGTCGGCAAAAACAAAATCTTCCCCACCGAGGAAGCCTGCTTGAAGCATATTGATGAAGTGGCGGCCCCGAATAACGCCAAGCGGCTGAAGAAAAACACCCCATGCGTGAGCTTGGGGCATTGCGTGGATTGCCTTAGCCAAGACTGCATCTGTGCCAACCGGGTGAAGATGCGGATTTCCGCCTCCCCCAAACGCATCAAGATCATCTTAGTCGACGAAGTATTGGGCTACTAAGCGAACCTGAATACGAGAAAAACGGCCCATTTGGACCGTATTTTTTTGTTTGCTCCGCGAAGAGGCGATTAGGCCATCTTGCCGACTAAGCCTTGGAGGCGGGCTTTCTTGTGATCGGCGGTGTTGCGGGGGAAGATGCGGTCCTGGGCGGCCTTGTCGAGTAAGGACATGGCGTGCTTGAGGGCGGCTTCGGCTTCGTCTTTCTTGCCGAGGTTGACGGCAGCTTCGACTTTCTTGATCGCGGTGCGGACTTCGGACTTGCGGGAGGCGTTGGCCTTGCGGGCGAGTTCGTTGGTTTTATCGCGTTTGATTTGAGATTTGATATTTGGCATGGTTCGTATTCCCTTTCGTGCGTGCATAAGTTTAGCCACTAGGGCAAGGGTTGGCAAGGCCTTTTTATGCGTGCATACGCGCAAGAGGCCTTGTTTTGGCTTCTTTTCCCTTCAAATCGGGGATTTAAAAGAAGAAAGCGAGGATGACGGGCGAGATTTCGGATAGCTTCTTGGCCAGGGCTTCCGCCTTTTCTTCATCCTTGTCCACGTGGACCCCATAATGATAAAGAAGACATTGGTAGAGCAAGGAAATCGGGGTTTCTTCCGCGTCGAGGATGCGCAGGCAACATTCCGCGAGGGTGAGGTCATCTTTATCTAAGCCATAGCAAAGCGGGAAACATAGAAGCGCGAAGTCGGCTTCCAGGTGGCCTTCCTTGGCGTAATGAAGCATGGTTTCCCTTGCCCCGGCAAAGTCGCGGATGCCCGCTTCGGCCATCTCGACCGTTTTGCTTTGGTCCCAAGAGGAGAAGAACGTCGCATGTCGATGATATACAACAAGCGATATAAGTTCCGCGGTTTGTAGGCATTTTCCGTCATAGAATTCGGGTTCTTGGATGTAATTCGGGTCAAGTTTGAGACGGCGAAGCAAGTGGGGCAGGTAATAGGGGAGGTAGGTGAGCATGCCGGGAATTTGGGACGGGTCACGGAGGCGGGCGTCACTCGCATCGACCCCGAAAACGGAGGCGTAATAGATGAATTCCCCTTCGCCAAATTCCTTGAGCAACGGTTTGGCTTCCACCCCTAAGCCATGGCGGACATACCGTCCTAATTGGTTGCTGGCCTCAGGGAAGGAAAGATATAGACTAAGGGTCTCATAGAATGCTTTTCGGGGATCAAGGGGGTTACCTAAGGCCCCATAGGCATAGCAATCCGCGGTTAATAGGGGAAGACGCGGGTCATCTTTGAGGGAAGCGTATAGGCGAGGCAATGCCCCCATGACGTCGCGGCGGCTATGGCGGATCAAATATTTGGCCAAGGCGTAGGCGTCATTTCCTTCAACGGAGGATTGGCTTTTGGCGAAGACTTCCCCAGGCACGATGTGCAAGACATATTCCTCACCGGCGTCGAGGTAGGTCAAAGGGTCTTCGTCTAAATCCTCTAACAGGAACTCGACGACATGGGAAAGCCCGAATAAAGTGGCTTTCCCCGTGGGATAGGAGGAGATGGTTAAACGTTGATGGGAGGGGAAATCATAGGTCCCCGGGCCATCGACATAACGGTAATGGGTTTGTTGGTCTGAATGGGTTAACGCGACGATCATAAGCGAAGGAAAAGGCGCGGAGGCAAAGCCGCGCCTAGGTGTTATTTGTTTTCGTGGAGGAGGTCAAGGACTTGCTTGGTGAAGTCGTTGGCGTTGGCCAGGACCCCATATTGCTCCTCGGGGATATGGATCTTGAATTCCTTGTCGAGGACTTGGCACATCTCGATGTAGCTCATCGAGTCGCCGCCAAGGTCGGTCGTCCATACCGCCTCGGGGTCGATCTTGAATTCGGGGAGCATCAAGACCTTGGAGAAGCACTTGATGACTTTCTTCATCGTGGCCTCGACCTCTTTTTGGTCGTAGCCGTCGAAGCTGACGGAGGCTTTCGCGGGCGCGTCGAGGCCCACGAAGTCGTCGGAGCCTTTCTCGATGGCTTCCTTTAAGACGAAGCGCTTGACCTTCATGGAGGAAGACATCGGAAGCGGGCGCTTGTCGATGAGGATATCCTGGACTTTCTTTTCGGAAGGCAAGGTGTCGTTGATGGCCTTGATGTCGGCGAAGATCTTCTCGATTTGTTCCTCGGTGACGGAATTATCGACCTCGCAGACGAGGGTGATCTTCTCCTCGGCGTTGCCCGGGCGCTTGGCGCCTAAGCAGACGACGTTATGAAGCAAAGGGACATCCTTGAAGTAATATTCGATTTCGTCGGGGAAGACGTTCTCGCCGTTGCTTAAGATGATGGTGTCTTTGATGCGGCCTTTGAGGAAGAAGGAGCCGTGGTTATCGACGGTGGCGATGTCGCCGGTGCGGAAATAGCCATCCTCGGTGAGGGGGGTCTTGCGGCGCACGTCGCCGATGATCTCCTCTCCGTGGATGATGGGGGATTTGACCAAGAGCTCGCCCTGGGTCTCGCCTTCTTTGCAGTCGATTTTCATCTCCACGCCATAGAAGGGCTTGCCGATGCTGCCTTTGAGGCGCTGTTCGACGCGTGTGGACATATCCACGGCCGCGATGCCGACCTCGGTCATGCCGAAGCCATTATATAAAGGATAGCCGAGGCCGTTGATGAGGTTTTGGGTCTTGGGGGAGAGGAAGCCGCCGCCGGAGATCGCGTAGCGCACATGCTTGCCAAGGACCTTCTTCTGGAAGGTGTGCAGGGCCAGGCCCGTGGAGGCAAAACCAGCCTCGCGACGGGAGATTTTGTGCGTGTTGAAGGCGATCATCTTGGAGACGAGGTCGGACTTCGAGGGTTTTAAGGAAGCGACCGTGCGGGAGACGGTTTGGGCCACGCCATCCCAGAACAAGGGGACGCTGTAGATGTGGGTGCATTTGCCCTGGCGGCAGGCCGTGAGCAAATCGCTGGTGGCCAGGGAGGAAGGATAGACCAACGTCTTGCCATAGAAGGTGTACCAAAGCAAGACCGCCACGAAGCCGAAGATATGGTGGAAGGGCAACATCGCGAGGATGTGGATGGTGCCGGGGTACATGATGTCGATGGTGGAATCGGGCATCGAGACGGAGGCGATGATCTGCGCGCACATATTCTTGCCGTTGAAGACCATCATCTTGGCGTCGCCGGTCGTGCCGGAGGAGCAGAAGATGACATTATCGGCCCAGTCGGGGTTGAAGTCATAGCTCGATTCGCGGTTGGCGATCTCGTTCACGCGGAAGGCGGGGGCGGCGAATTCGGCTTCGTCGTTGGCGATTAAGGCCACGGCCCCGGATTGGCGGAGGAGGTTATTGGTGTTCTCCAAGGCCAGGCGCGCGTCGATAAGCAGCGGGATATGGCCGCTCATCAAGATGGCCCAGAACAAGATCGGCCATCGGGGCGAGTTCTTCAGTTTCAAACCCACGATGGTGCGCGGGGCGAAGCCGGAGAAGAGTTGGGAAAGCTGGCTCGCGGTGCGGAAGGTCTTGTTCCGGAATTCGTCGTAAGTCATGTGCAGGAACTTGCCCGACTCATCGAAATACATGGCGCACCAGGCGTCGGGGTCGCGTTCGACGATGGTGTTGTAGATGTCCTCCATCGTCTGGTTCGTCTGACCCAGCTTCTCGGTGGCCTTCATAAAAGCCCTGACGGCTTCTAGATTATCTTTTTTCATGAATGTCTCCTAAGTGGGGGCGTGCAGCGTATGCGCGCCTAGGGAAGCATGAAGGGGCGTTACGCCCCAGCAAGTATCATTATGCCCCAAACGGGGCCTCGTTTTCATCTAAATTCTCCCTTGCCACCCTCATGGCCAAGGGGGAAGAATCACATTGGACTAGCCAAAGCCAACAAAATATTGGCGATGGTGGAAGTTTTACTTCTCACCAAGTGATACAATCTTAGGGCTTAAGGAGGAAATTGCAAGAAATGGAATACTCCAAGAATAATTCCCGCATCGTCTACATGGGCACCCCCGAGATCTCGGCGGTGGCCTTAAGGGGCTTAATCGATGAGGGGTTTAACATCGTCGCCGTCATCACCAACCCCGATAAACCCGTCGGCAGAAAAGGGATTTTGACCCCTTCCCCGGTGAAAGAAGTGGCCTTAGCCCACGGAATCCCCGTTTTCCAGCCGGCCAAAATCCGCCTGGACTACGAATTCTTAAAGGAATTAAAACCCGATGTCATCGTCACCCTCGCCTACGGGCAGATCGTCCCCCAAGGGGTGCTGGATATCCCGGTTCGGGGTTGCGTCAACCTCCATGGCTCTTTGCTTCCGGAGCTTCGCGGGGCCGCGCCGATCCAGCGCGCCATCGACTTAGGAAAGAGCCTCACGGGCATCACCTTAATGGAGATGGTGGCCGCCATGGACGCGGGGAAAATGTTCGATAAAACCGAGGTTTCCATATCTTCGGAGGATAACTATACCTCCCTTTGCGACAAGCTCGCCTTAGCCGCTAAGGAGCTGATCCTCAAAGACCTCCTTCCGTATTTAAATGGCCTTCTTCCCGGCGTCCCCCAGGACGAAAGCCAGGTCACCTTCGCCGCCAAAATCACCCCGGAAGACGAGCATTTGGATTTCTCTTGGAATAGCGAAAGATTGCTCAACCACATCCGCGCGCTTTCCTATACCCCTGGTGGCTATGGTTTGCTTAACGGCGAGAAATTCAAGGTTTTCAAAGCCCATGCCGTGACGATGGCCAAAGGCAAGCCCGGGGAAATCGTCTGCGCCAAAAAAGGCGTCTTTGTCTCCACCGGAGACGGCGTGCTCTCCCTCGACGAAGTCCAACTTCAGGGCAAGAAAATGACCGACGGCAAGTCCTTTGCCAATGGCTATCGCGATTTAGAGGGCAGGCTTTTAGCATGAGCCAAAAGCGGTACCTATCCCTTTCCGTGCACCAATTGGTGGACTTTTTGCTGCGCCAGGGGGATATCGATGACCGCGTCTATAACCAGGAGACCATGAACGCCGGTAGCCGCCTTCATAGCGCCTACCAATCCAAGCAGGACGCCTCCTATATTTCCGAGATGTTCCTTTCCGCCCGCATCGAGGTGGAGGAGGGGGTCATCACCCTCTCCGGAAGGGCCGATGGCGTCTTCTTCAATGGCTCTTACCCCGTCATCGACGAAATCAAGACCACGATCGCGCCGGTGAAGGAATTCGCCGCCGAACAAGAGGCTTGGCACCTTGGCCAAGCGGCTTGTTATGCCTATATGTATCTATGCATGCAAGGAGGCAAAAAAGCGGGAATACGCCTGACTTATTTCCATCAGATCAACACCGATGACACGCTACTGAAGGACTACGAATTCACCTTCGAACAGCTTAAGGAGATGGTCGAGGGCTATTGCCGCGACTACCTTTCCTTCCTCTCGTTGACCTTCGCCCATATGGAACGCCGCGACGCCTCCGTCAAGGAGCTCAAGTTCCCTTATAAGGAATTCCGCAAAGGCCAGCGCGAACTCGCCAAATACGTCTATGGGTTGGCCAGCAGGGGAGGCGAGCTTTTCGTCGAGGCCCCCACGGGTACGGGCAAGACGATGTCGACCCTTTTCCCTAGCGTCAAGGCCTATAAGGAAGGGCGACTCGACAAAATCTTCTACCTGACCGCGAAAAACACCGGCGCCCAGGCGGCCTTTGCCGCCGCCAGCGACCTCATCGCCGCGGGGTTGGAGCTATTTGACGTCACCTTACTCGCGAAGGAAAAGATCTGCTTTTGCCCGGGGAGACAGTGCAACCCCGACGAATGTCCCTTCGCCAAAGGGTATTTCGGCAAGATCCGTCAAGCTATCGTCGACGCCCTTTCTAGCGGCAAACGCTTCGATAGCGCGTTTATCCAAGACCATTGCTTAAGCCACGAGCTTTGCCCCTTCGAATTCCAACTCGATTTATCCAATCACTGCGACCTCATCATCGCCGACTATAACTATTTCTTCGATCCCATCGTGCATTTGGAGCGCTATTTCGACGAAGCGGTGGACTCCTCGACATATCTGGCCTTAATCGATGAGGCCCATAACGTCCTCGACCGCGGACGCGACATGTATTCGTGCTCGCTAAGCAAATCGATGGCCGAGGAGGCGAGGAAATCCCTAAAAGGCGACCGCTATAAAGGGCTTCGTTCGGGGTTAAAGAAGATTTCCAAAGTCTTCGACGGGCTTATCGGCGAAGGCGAATATTCCCGCGACTTAGAAAAGCCGCCCGAGGATTTGCTCAAAACCATCGCTAACCTCAAAGCCACCTTCCAGCGGGCCACCAAGAAAGGGCCGCTAGTGACCAGCGAAGCCTACCGCGAATTCTCCAGGGAAGCCAACCGCCTAAGCCGCATCCTCACCGAGCATTACGATTCGACTTATCAATGCTATGTGCGCCAAAGCCGCGGCGAAATCGAGTTCCGCGCCTTATGCGTGGACCCTTCCGCCAAACTCTTCCAAAGCATCAAGAAAATCAAAGGCGCGGTCCTTTTCAGCGCCACCTTGTCCCCGATTGACTATTACATGGACGCGACCTTAGGCGGCTTCGACCATCCTTATCTTTTGCTTTCCTCGCCCTTCCCCAAGGAGAATTTCGACCTCATGGTGGCCCCTAAAGTCAGCGTGCGTTACAAAGACCGCGCATCTTCCTACCCTGAGGTCGCCAAGTACCTTCAAGCCTTCGTCCAAGGGAAGATGGGCAATTATTTCGTCTTCTTCCCCAGTTACGAATACATGGAGCAGATGCTGCCGTTACTGGATTTCGGCGATGGCGTCGAAGTGCTGGCGCAACAACGTCAGATGACCCCCAGGCAACGCGAGGAATTCCTCGAACTATTCTCGCCTAATCCCGACCACAGCAAAGTGGGGCTACTTATCTTAGGCGGGGCCTTCAGCGAAGGCATCGACCTCGTCGACGACCGCCTCATCGGCGTGGCCGTGGTGGGGGTGGGCTTGCCCCAAATCGGGAAAGAGAACGATTTGATCCGCGACTATTATGACCGCAAACTCGGCGAAGGCTTCGCCTACGCCTACAAAGACCCGGGCATGAACAAAGTGTTGCAGGCCGTGGGAAGATTAATCCGCAGCGAGCATGACCGCGGCGCGGCGCTTCTTATCGACGACCGTTACCTCCAAGACGAATACCGCGACCTCTTCCAACGCATCTATCAGGACTATGACGTGGTCTTGTCCCCGTCGGAAGTTAGCGAGAATCTCCGCGAGTTCTATAAAAAGAAACGCTGATTCTTCCTCTTAGAGGAGAATCCCGCTATAATCTCACCGCTATGTCCTTTGATTCCTCGAAAATCCGCAACTTCTCCATCATCGCGCACATCGACCATGGCAAATCGACCCTGGCCGACCGCATTTTGGAACTCACCGGCACGGTGCAGAAGCGCGACATGAAGGATCAGCTCCTCGACTCCATGGATTTGGAGCGCGAGCGCGGCATCACCATCAAACTTAACGCCGTCACCGTCACCTACAAGGCCAAAGACGGCGAAACCTATATCTATAACCTCATCGACACCCCGGGGCACGTCGACTTCACCTACGAAGTGAGCCGTTCCCTCGCCGCCTGCGAAGGCGCGCTTTTGGTCGTCGACGCGACGCAGGGCGTGCAGGCGCAGACGCTGGCCAACGTCTATTTGGCCATCGATAACGACTTGGAGATCCTACCCGTCATCAACAAGGTCGACCTCCCTAGCGCCCAACCCGATTTCGTCAAAGAGGAAATCGAAACCCGCGTCGGCATCGATTGCACCGACGCGTGTCTCGTCTCCGCCAAAACCGGCATGGGCGTGGAAGAAGTGCTGGAGCGCATCGTCACCGACATCCCCGCGCCGAGTGGCGACCCCAATGGCCCTTTGCAGGCCTTGATTTTCGATTCCTATTATGATTCTTACCGCGGCGTCGTGGTCCTCATCCGCGTCAAAAACGGCACGGTTAAAGTGGGTGATACCATCCATTTGATGCAGGCAAACCGCGATTATTTGGTCACCGAAGTGGGCATCCGCACGCCCAATGAACTCAAAGTCCCTTCCCTCACCGCGGGCGAAGTCGGTTATTTGGCCGCCCAGATCAAGGACATCCATGACGTCCATCCGGGCGAGACCATCACCTTGCGCGATAACCCCGCCGAAGAGGCTTTGCCGGGATACCGCAAGATCAACCCCATGGTATATTGCGGCCTTTACCCCGTCGATTCCAAGGAATACGGGGCTTTGAAGGAAGCTTTGGAGAAGCTTTCCCTCAATGACGCTTCCTTGCTATGGGAACCGGAAACCTCGCAGGCTTTGGGCTTTGGCTTCCGCTGCGGCTTCCTTGGCCTCCTGCACATGGACGTCGTCCAGGAACGCCTCGAACGCGAATACCACCTCAACCTGATTCTGACCGCCCCAAGCGTCATCTACCACGTGAAGATGACCTCCGGCGAGACCATCTCCATCGATAACCCCTCGGAATTGCCCGACATGTCCAAAATCGCGGCCATCGAGGAGCCCTTCGTCAAAGCCGACATCATGGCCCCCAAGGAATACGTGGGCCCCATCATGGAGCTTTGCCAGGAGAAGCGGGGCTATTACCAAGACCTCGTCTATTTCGACGACACCCGCGTCATCCTCACCTACGACCTCCCCTTATCCGAGATCATCTACGATTTCTTCGATAAACTGAAATCCTACACTAAAGGCTACGCCTCCCTCGACTATGAGTTAAAGGACTACCGGAAGTCGGAGCTTTGCAAGCTCGACATCCTCCTCAATGGCCAACAAATCGACGCGCTTAGCTCCATCATCTACCGCCCAAGCGCCTATAACCGTGGCTTAGCCATCGTCTCCAGACTAAAGAAAATCATCCCCAGACAGCAATTCGAAGTCCCCATCCAAGCCGCGATCGGGGGCAAAGTCATCGCCAGGGCCGACATCAAATCCATGAGGAAAGACGTCTTGGCCAAGTGCTATGGCGGCGATATCTCGCGTAAGAAGAAGCTACTCGAGAAACAAAAAGAAGGAAAGAAGCGCATGAAGGCCGTGGGCTCGGTCGAAGTCCCTCAGGAAGCCTTCATGGCGGTGCTCTCCATCGACGAGGAGGAATAAGGGCCGTCATGGCTCTTTTCTTTCACGTCGATGAGGGTTCAATAATCCCGATGGACACTGGCCAAAACGCGGTAAATTTGTGCATCGATTAGTAGTTTTTTGGTTGATTTAGGACTCCCCCTGAATCTATAATCAATCACAAGGATGAGAACGATGGTTGGACCAAGCACGATTTCCATTAAATACACCGATGAGAACTATGTGACCAAGCAAGGCTTTTTCGCGGCGCTTGGCTCATCGCTGGTGGAACGCCTATGGGAAGGGGTGCTTGGCTACCGCGCGGCCAATTCGACTCGGACGAGGCTACGCACCATCAGCCAACTGCCCTTCGTCCTCACCACGACCGAGGTCCTGCGCGCCAAATACCAAGCCTTCGATGCCAAGCTGATGGAGCTGAAGGCCGAATACGACAAATACGAGAACATGGTCGAGGAACGCGAGAAGTTCCAGCGAAATTGCATCGCCAGCTGTCTCCAATCCGCGGCCACGTTTGAGAACGTCAAGATCTCCGAGCCCTCCATCCGGGCCATGGTTTCGGGGATGTACCACGATGGGGCCTATGAGCAGATCCCGGTTTTGGGATACGCGCAGTTTTTGAAGCAGGAAGTCGGCGTCGGCTTCCCCGATTGCGAATCCTTCTTCGCCGACATCTTCACCGCGCTTTCGGGCACGGAGGAACTCGTTTCCTTTTACCGCGTCAACGATTCCACCGTCGGCATGGGTAGGGCGAGCGACTACGCCAAATATAACGACATCGAGTCCCTTGAGCAAAACCTCGAGGATTTCGTCTCCAACGACCGCATCGACACGAATGCGAAGGCGCTGCTTTCGATGTATTTCGTCTCCTACGTCGAGCCTTTCGCCTCCCATAACAACATCCTCGCCGTTTCTTTGGCCAAGAAGATCCTTAGCCGGGGGAAACTCGGCGACCTCGCCTTCTATTTGCCGTTAGAACGTCTCTTGCTGAATTCCCCCAAATTCAAGGAAGTGTTCCTCGAGACCTCCAAAACCGGCGATTTCACCTATTGTTTCCTATATTTCATCGACGTGCTGACCCCGCTTGTATCCGAGATGCTTAACGCGATGTCCTCCCTCCGCTTGGAGACGATGCGCCGCGAATACCGCAGCCAGCCCCAAGAGGAGAAGGTCAAGGAAAGCAAACCCGTCCTCACGCCCGTGGAGCCCGTCTCCCCCAAAGTCGAGGTCACCGAGGTCGCGCCCGAGAAGCCGACCCCCGTGGTCGAGGTGGAGGTGGCGGCCAAGCCCCAGCCCGCGCCCGCGGCAGAACCTGAGCCCGAGCCCGTCGAGGAAATCGTTGAGGAAGAGGAAAGCCCCGAACCCATCGAGGAAATCCAGCCTAAGCCCAACAAAATCGACGAGGTCCAGGTCCTCGAGTCCCTGCCTCTTGACGACAAGGCCATCTTCACCCCTCGGGCCTCCCTAAACGACAAAGAGGTGCGCATGACCGCGCGTTACATCGTCGAGACCCATCCCGACATCAACCGCCAGCAAGCCCTCTTCTTCGCCTCCCATAGCATCGTCGGCCGTTATTACACGATCCAAGACTACAAGAAGACGATGAAAGTGGCCTACGAGACCGCCCGCACCTCCATGGACCGCCTCGCCATGGCCAAACTCTACAAGAAACTTCGCATCAAGAACAAATACGTCTATACTTATAACCCGCCAAAGAAAAACGGCGATAAGGAGTGAACTTCATGCCACCGATTCTAATTCCCATCATCTTGGTCGCCGTCTTCGGCGTGATCGTCGTCATCGTGATTATGCTCAAAAAACACGTCAGCATCTTCAAATCCGACGAGAAGCCCAAAAGCGACAAAGAGATCGCCAAGGAAGAACTTGACCGCCTCTTAGAACCCGTGGAGGAACTTACCCCCAAGGAAGAAGAAGGGGAGGAGTCCGTCCAAAAGACCGACGAGAATGGGCAAAATTAATTCCCTTTACGTCCATATCCCTTTCTGCGCGCGCATCTGCCCGTATTGCGATTTCCCTAAAGTCATCTATCGGCAATCCTGGGCTTACGATTACCTTAACGCGCTAGAACAAGAACTAAAAGCCCGTGACGGCGGGCTTTTTTCTACGGTCTATGTCGGCGGGGGCACGCCAAGTTGCCTTAGTGGAGCGGAACTTACCCGCCTACTGTCCTTCCTTCGCCCGCACTTGGTCGATGGTGGCGAATTCTCCCTCGAGATCAACCCCGAGACCTTGACCATGGAAAAAGCCAAGATCCTTTCTTCCTTTGGCGTCAACCGCGCCTCCATCGGGGCGCAATCCGCGACCCCGAAAAGCTTAAAAACCCTCGGCAGGAAGCATACTTTCGAGGATGTGCGGAAGGCGGTTACCTTATTGCGGGGGCAGGGGATCAACAACATTAACCTCGACCTCATGTATGGTTTTCCTGATGAAAGCGACCAAGACGTCAAAGAAGACATCGCCTCGTTCCTATCCCTAAAAGTCCCGCATCTATCCGCGTATTCTCTGATTTTGGAGGAGGGGACGGCCTACCACGCGAAGAAAATCAAGCCTCTGGATGACGACGCCCAACAAGCTTTGTTTGAGATCATCCGCGAGGCTTTGATAGAGGCGAGGTATGAGCGTTACGAAGTCTCCAATTTCGCTTTGCCCGGGTTTAGATGCCGCCATAACCTCACGTATTGGAAAGACGAACCTTATCTCGCCATCGGGCTTGGGGCATCCGGGTATCTCGGGGACATCCGTTACAAAAACACCCTAAACCTATCTTCTTATATAAAGGGGGATCACGAAGGCGAAGTGGAACGTCTTGGCCTTTCCTCGCAGCTGGAGGATTTCTTCTTGACCAATCTGCGCCTCGCGGAAGGATTTGACTTAAAAACCTTCGAAAGACGCTTTGGGTTTCCTTTCCTTTCCCGTTACCAAGAGGCCTATGAGCGCTGCCAAAGCAGGGGTCTATTGGAGATCAAAGACGGGAGGCTTGCCTGCACATCAAGAGGCCTGGATTTCCTCGATTTGGCGTTGCTGGAGCTCTTTTAAGAACTAAAAAGTTCTTGCTATATCGATTCTTTTCACTTTTTGGCACTATTGTCTTGACAGTGCTAAAGACTTTCCTATAATGTTGCTAGCACTCGAAGATAAAGACTGCTAGAAAGGGACGATATGACCAGACGTGATACGATACTCAAACTCATCGTGGAACACTTCATCAAGACGGCCCAGCCCGTCGGAAGTCAGACTCTTCTGGACGAATACGACCTGCAATGTTCCTCCGCGACCATCCGCAACGAGATGAACGCGCTGGAGAAAGATGGCTTCCTCGAGAAGACCCACACTTCCTCCGGACGCGTCCCTAGCTCGAGCGGCTACCGCTACTATGTGGAGCATCTGCGCGACGAACGGGTCGACTCCCGGGTCAAATTCGCCCTCGCCTCGGTCTTGGAGAAGCGGGCCCAATCGGTGGAGGAGGTCATCCAGAAATCCTGCGAGATCCTCTCCTCGATGACCAACCTCGCCTCCGTGGTCCTCGGCCCGAAGGTGAGCGAGGAACGCCTCGTCTCCATCCAGATCATCCCCCTCTCGGCGACCACGGCCACGGCGGTGTTCGTCACCGACCAAGGCTATGTCGAGAACAAAACCTTCGTCTTGGAGCAGGGCACATCGGTCGACGATGTCCAAAAGGCCGTCACGTTGCTCAACGAACGCCTCAAAGGCACCCCGATCGTGGACCTCGTCCCGAAGATGGAGGCCATGCGCCCCGCCATCACCGACTACGTGGTCGGGCAAGACGTCGTCTACCAGGCGTTGATGGAGGCCTTCCTCCGCTTCGCCGGGGAACGGCTCAACCTCTATGGCAAAGACAAACTCTTCGAGCAGCCGGAATTCGCCGAAGACGCGAAGAAGCTGCGCAAGGTGCTCGGGCTGCTTGACGACCCTAAGGCGTTACGCGAAGCCTTAGCCGACGTCCCTAGCGGCAAACAAGAAGGCGACGTGGACTTCCACATCGCCGGCGACGACGACGAACTCGCCATCGTCTCGGCGAAAGTGAATGTCCCCGGCGGCCAAAGCACGTCCATCTCCCTCGTGGGTCCGACCCGCATGGATTATGACCAGGCGGTGGGGATGCTGCGTTACGTGACCGAGACCTTGGAACAGTATTTCAGACAATTAGAAGGAGGGTCAGAGGAATGTCCGAGCCCAAACAAGACGAACAAACCAAGCTAGAAGAAGAAAAAGAAACCTTGGAAAAGGAAGAGGGCAAAAAGGTATCCGCGAAGAAATACAACGCGGCCCTCGAAGAACTCGAGAAGGCCCAGGCGGATGCGGCGCACTGGAAAAACGAATACTACAAAGCCTACGCCGACACCCAGAACCTCCGCCGTTCCCTCGAAGAAGAGCAGCGCACCATCTACCGTTACCGCGCCGAAGGGTTCCTCGAAGGTCTGCTTCCCGCCCTTGACGCCTTCCATATGGCGTTAGATACGCCAGCCCCGACCAAAGAAGCCGCCAACTACCAAGTCGGCTTCACCTATATCTACAACCAGATCATCGCCGCGCTTAACGGCGAGGGTCTCAACGAGCTCACCCCCAAAGTCGGCGATCCCTTCGATGCCAGCTACATGAACGCCATCGAAGCGGTGGAGACCGACGAATGCGAGCCCAACCACATCTTAAAAGTCCATTCCAAAGGATACAAATTACACGATCGCCTCATCCGCGCCGCGATGGTCACCGTCGCCAAGAAACCCGCGGAAGAGGAACCTAAAGCCGAGGAAGAGAAAGCCCCGGCGGAAGCTTAACCAAGCAAAAGGAGAACATCATCATGGCAAAAGAAATCATCGTCGGTATCGACTTAGGTACCACCAACTCCGTCATCAGCTACATGCAGGCTGACGGCAAAGTCAAAGTCATCCCCAACCCCGAGGGCACCAACACGACCCCCTCGGTCGTCGGCTTCAAAGCCTCTGGCGAGGAAATCGTCGGCAACGCCGCCAAGCGTCAGGCCATCACCAACCCCGACACCGTCTCCTCCGCCAAGCGTAAAATCGGCACGGCCGAGAAATTCCACATCGGCTGCCTCAACAAAGACTTCACCCCGCAGGAAATTTCCTCCAAGGTCCTTGCTTATATGAAGTCCTATGCGGAAAAGAACCTCGGCCAGCCCATCTCCAAAGCCGTCATCACCGTCCCGGCCTACTTCA
>JAGAHY010000084.1 GCA_017626815.1 Bacilli bacterium
AAGACAATCCGGATGTTTATGATGCGACGGCGTTCGACGTCCTGGACAAAGACGTGGAAAAGCAGAAGGGGATGGGGATTATTATCTCCTCGAATAAAGAAAGAGTTCAAATTGCCGAACATCTGATTTGTCTTCCTATAGAATATATTTAATTTGTTTATGACTAAACTAAAGTTGAACTTTAGAAAAGTCAGGAATTCAAACAAAAAGAAGAAAAGGCCCGCGTGAAGCGGACCTTTTTGGCTACTAAGTTGGGCTCGAGTATTAGAGCTTGCGGTTGTAGTACTCGATGATCTGGGATTCGTTGATCTCTTGGGGGAGCTCGTTACGTTCGGGTTCGCGGAGGTAGGTGCCGCAGAACTTGGTTTCGTCGACTTTGACATAGCCGACGGTGGCGGGCTTGGATTCAAGGGCTTCCTTGACGCATTTGAGCGGGCTATCACCCTTGAGGGAGATCACGTCGTTGACGGCGCAGAGATAGGAGGGGATGTCGACCTTCTTGCCGTTGACAAGGATATGGCCGTGGTTGACGAGCTGTCTGGCACCGGCGCGGGTCCTGGCGAAGCCCATGCGATAGACGAGGTTGTCTAAGCGGGATTCGAGGATGCGGAAGAAGGCGAGACCAGTGACGGTGGGTTCCCTCTTCGCGATG
This sequence comes from Bacilli bacterium, assembly GCA_017626815.1. Taxonomy (GTDB): domain Bacteria; phylum Bacillota_I; class Bacilli_A; order RFN20; family CAG-826; genus Alloenteromonas. Next base: position 653 of record JAGAHY010000084.1, read on the forward strand.
AGGAAGAGGCGGCGGAACTGACGTTCGGAGACGCCATAGAGGGAGCGGAGTTTCTGCTTCTCTAAGAGCTGGACGCCATATTCAGAGGGTTTCCTCTTGCGATCTTGGCCGTGTTGGCCCGGGCCATAGGGGCGCTTTTTGAGCTCATCGCCGGTCTCGAGGGTCGAGAATCCAAGGTGACGGCTTCTTTTCCATGCGGATTTGGACATTGATCATGTCTCCTTTCATTATGCTGCTTGCTAAGTCCAGGAGGGTATCTTCCGTCTTTCCGGGTGTCGGAGCTTCCGTTCGGCCCTAGTAGCGGGGGCTTACTTGTTTTGATTTACCGACGTCGGGCGAAAGGGTAGAAACCTGCTGCTTTCACACGCAAGCGGAATTATACGCATATGCGTAAGGGGATGCAAATACTTTTTCATTGACCGCGGGAGCATATGCTTTAGACTTATCGCCGTATGAAAAAGAAAGTGCTCTCGCTACTCTATCTATTAGCCGTCTATGTCCTCGCCTTCGCGGTGGGTATCGTCGTCTCAATCACCTTGATGGAGAAAGCTTCTTGGTCGGTACTATTAAGTGTTCTTTTAGGGGATGTCGTCGCCACCTTAATCGTCTATATTTTCGGCGTAATACGAAAATCTCCGTCATTATATGACCCGTATTGGTCGGTGCAAACGATTATCTTCTATGTTTTCTTGCTCATTTACTTTAACCGCTGGAACGCGGGCACGGGCTTGGTCCTTGCGGCGTTAACGTTCTACTCCGCTAGATTGACCGCGAACTTCATCGTGGGCTTTGATTCCCTCTCCTATGTCGACTGGCGTTACAAGATGTTGAAGCAAAAGTCGGGCAGGGCTTTCCAACTCGTGAACTTCTTCGGGATCAACATGATGCCCACCTTATTGGTTTACCTCGCTTCGATCCCGTTCTTCCTCTACGCGATGCATGGCGAATTCAAAGTCATCGATATCCTCGCTTTGGTGTTGATGTGCGGCGCGGTGGGCGTGGAAATGGTCGCGGATTTGCAGATGAAGTCCTTCGCCAAAGTCCGGAAAAGCCGTGAGGAAGTCTTCCAAGGCGGCTTATGGAAATATTCGCGCCACCCCAATTATCTAGGCGAAATCTCCTTCTGGTGCGCCGGCGCGTTCTTGCTGTTTAACGCCATGGACCCTTGGTACTGGGCGAGTGGTGGCGTCGCCATGGTCTTGCTTTTCCTGTTCATCTCCATCCCCATGATCGAGAAGAACTTCGCTTCCTATAAGCCCACTTACGTCGACTATCGGAAAACAACTTCCATGCTCTTGCTTCTTCCCAGGCGGAAAAAGTAGATAAATCCTACGCAAAACGCCGTTTTTTTGGACAAATGTCGAAACTTTTGCGTTTATGCGTGCGAGGGCGCGCCTAAGAAGGTACACTTATAGGTATGAATCTCATTGTTTTGCTTTCCACGTTAGAAATCGGCCTTATCGCCGGTGGCGCGGCGGTGGCCCTCGTCGGCATCTACCTCGCGCTTCATTTCACGATCCTTGCCGCCATGCGCTACAAGAAATCCGTCCGCGAGCTTTCGCGCCGCTTCGAATACCTTCACGCCTTGCTCACCGGCCAAGACTCGCAATACCTCCGCCACATCGAGGCCATTTCGCAGACCAACCTCCTCTACGTCGATACCCACACGACCTTCATCAAGAGGTTCAAGGATATCCGCGACAAGTCCGACGCCTCCGCCCAGGCGGCCATCAATAACCTCAAGGACTTGCTTTCGGAACGTTCCTATAAAGCCCTCAAGGCCGAGCTTCCCCGCAGCAAAGCCATCATCGAGAACTACGATGAAGAGGTCAACGCCTTAAATAACGACTTATTGCTCATCATCAAGCCGGAAGAGGAATGCCGTCAGCTTTCCCTCACGTTGAAAGAGGAACTGCGCAAAATCAAGCAGAGCTATTTCATCAAGCAGGCCGATTTGGCGATGATGACGTCTTCCTTTGAAGAGGTCTTCACTTCCCTCGACGAGCAGTTCCAGCAGTTCGAGTCCCTCGTCGAAAGCGCCCATTACGAGGAAGCCAAGAACCTCCTCCCCGAAATCTCCGCGATCATCAAGGAACTTGGCCGCTGCCTGCAGGACTTGCCCAATATCTGCATCACCATCACGACCATCATCCCCGATAAACTCGCTTCCCTGCAAAACCGTTACGAGGAGATGGTGCGCGCCGATTTCCCCCTCCATCACCTCATCGTCAAAGGCAACATCGAGGACATGAACAACCTCCTCTCCGAGATCACCGACCGCGTGATGCAATTCGATTTACGGAAAGTCGAGGAAGAATTGGACGGCATCATCGCCCATATCGACGAATATTTCGATCTCTTCGACAAGGAGAAGGAGGCCCGCCTCATCTTCGAGAACGAATGCGAGAACATCTATTCCGAGGAATCGACCATCGAGAAAAAATACATCCGCCTCTCCAATGGCCTCCCCGAGGTGAAGTCCATCTACGTCATCTCCCCCAAGGCCCAAAACCAGATCGATTCCATCAAGAACCTCATCAACAAGTCCGGCGCGACCAAGCGCTCCCTCGATACCTTCATCCATTCCGGGACCAAGCAACCCTATTCCATCCTCGTCGAGCGCATGCACGCCCTCCGCGACGAAGCCGATGCCGCCAGCGGCGCCATCGACGACTTCGAACGTTATCTCTTCTCCTTGAAGTCCGACACCGAATCCGCGGTCACCATCATCGACGAATTCCACGACAAACTCCATATCTGCGAGGTCGCTTTGGACAAGATCGGCTTAGAGGTGGTCAGCAAAAAATACGCTGAGACCATCGAGAATTGCTACGGTTACATCGACGAAGTCTATGAACTCGTCCACACCATGCCCATCGACGTGGGCAAAGTCAACGAGCTTATCGGCAAACTCCAAGACGAAGGCAACGCCCTCCACGAATCCGTCATCGGCGACTACGAGCAGTGCTTACAAGCCGATGGGGCGATTCTCTTCGCCAACCGCGACCGCCGCCACTTAGGCGAGATCAACGATGCCTTAAAGCAGACCGAGAACTATTATTTCAACGGCGATTTCCGCCGCGCCTACCAAGATACCGGGGCCGCGTTACGACGGATCCGCGGAGAATAATCGATGATCTATTTCGATTCGGCCGCCTCCACCTGTCCCAAGAAGGAAGTCTTGGATGTCTTCCTTTCCGCGAGTCAAGACGAATACGCCAATCCTTCCTCCAGCCACGCCTTTGGACGAAGCGGGGGAAGGCTGCTGGAAAGCGCGCGTAAGCAGACGCTTGACCTTTTCGGCGTCTCCGCCACCCATCAGGCCATTTTCCTTTCCGGGGCCACCGAGGCCAATAACCTGGCTTTAAAAGGCATCGCGTTTAGCTACCAAAACCGGGGCAAGAAGATTTTGGTTTCCGCGGTGGAGCATCCTTCCGTCTTAGAGCCCGCCCGCTATTTGGCTAAGGCCTTTGGCTTTGAAGTGGTCGAATTGCCCGTCGATTCCTATGGGAGAGTCTCTCCCGAGACCCTCCAAGCCCACATGGATAAGGACGTGATTTTGGTCAGCATCATGGGCGTCAATAACGAAACCGGGACCATCAACGACCTCAAAGCCTTATCCCAAATCACCCACCGTTATCCCAAATGTTTCTTCCATAGTGACCTCACGCAGGCGATAGGCAAAGTGGAAATCGACTTTTCCTGCCTGGATTTGTTTTCCTTCTCCGGACATAAGATCCATGGCTTGAAAGGAGTGGGCGCCTTAATTTATAAAAAGAACATCCGCTTCGTCCCCGTCCTTCATGGAGGCGGCCAGGAATTCGGCTATCGCTCCTCCACCGTCGCGCTGCCTTTGGCTTTAAGCCTAAGCAAAGCGCTTGAACTTTCGCTTGCTTCCGCGAAGAATAACCTCGCTCACGTGAAGTCGCTCCGTGAGACCTTGCTGCAAGGTCTGGAAAACGAGGAAATCCGCGTCAATTCGCCCTTAGACGAAGCGGGCTCCCCCTATGTGTTAAGCCTCTCGCTATTGCGCCACAAAGCCTCCGTCATCATGGAAGGCTTGTCGGAGGAGGGGATCTATGTCTCCACCTCCTCGGCCTGTTCGGCCTCCTTAGAGAAGCCTTCCTATGTGCTTCTCTCCATGGGGGTAGACGAAGATAGCGCCAAAAACGCCATCCGCGTTTCCTTCAGCGAGGACAACACCCTTGGCGAGGTGCGCCTGTTCCTCTCCTCATTCCACCGACTATTAAAGGAGATCCATGCCCGATGAAACCCGACATGCTCATGATCCATTATGGCGAATTGTCCACCAAAGGCGACAACAAGAAAGCCTTCGTGACGGCGCTATTGCATAACGTCCGCGTCGCCTTAAAGCCCTTTGGCCTAGAAAGCAAAGGGGACCGCGACCATATTTATGTCTATTTAGGCGGGGCTGACCCCACGCCGGTGATATCGCGGCTAAAGGAAGTCTCGGGGATCCAACGCATCTCCATCGTCATGAAAGTCGAGCCCAAGATGGAGCTCATCCAAGAGGCGACGCTTTCCTTGCTTCAGGAAGAAGCGGGGGCCAAAAGCTTCAAAATCGACGTCAAACGCGTGGATAAACGTTTTCCTCTGGACTCCTATGGCATCGCCTGCGCGGTCGCCGACTATGTCTTGGAACACGGCGACTATGAGGTCGACCTCCATGAGCCAGAATGCAAAGTCAAATTGACCTTGCGCCCAGAGGGCTGCTACATCTCTTGCCACGACGAACTTGGCTTAGGCGGGTATCCGCTGGGGATGATTGGCAAGGTCACGATGCTTCTTAGCGGGGGCATCGATTCCCCCGTGGCGGCCTTTAGCCTAATCCGCAGGGGCATCCGCGTGGAATGCCTCCATTTCGCCTCGCCCCCATATACCAGCGCCGCCGTCATCGATAAACTCAAAGACATCCTCGCCGCCTTGAATGTCTACCAAAATGACATCAAGCTGCAGGTTTTGCCCTTCACGAAGCTGCAAGACGCCATCTACGCCAATGTCCCCGAACCCTATTGCATCACCATCATGAGAAGGATGATGATCCGCCTCGCGGTGGCGATGGCGAAGAAAAACCGCGCCCTCGCGGTGGCGACTGGCGAGTCCATCGGCCAAGTGGCCTCGCAGACCCTCGAATCGATGGGCGTCATCGAGGAAGTGGCCGATTCCTTTCCGATTCTTCGTCCCTTATGCGTGGAGGATAAACTTTCCATCATCGAGAAGTCCAAACGTATCGGGACCTACGATATTTCCATACGGCCTTACGAAGATTGCTGCACGATCTTCAAACCCCGTAGACCCAAGACCAAGCCCAAACTGGAAGAATGCTTGGAATACGAAAAGCGCTTCGACTACCAACGTCTCATCGACGAATGCCTCGAAGGCGTGACCACCATCTGCTTTTCCGGCGGCCAAGAAGTGCTAAGCGAAGGAGAAAACCATGCCGAATTACCTCAATGAACATTTCACCGGCGAACGCGCCTTGTTCAAAACCGAAGACGCCTATATCGATTCCTGTACCTTTGACGACGGGGAATCCCCATTAAAAGAGTCGCGCGACCTCGACGTCGTCCATTCTACCTTTGGGTGGAAATACCCCCTTTGGTATGGCAAAGACGTCAACGTCATCGAATGCACGTTCCTGCCGATGGCTAGGGCGGGCGTGTGGTATACCATAGACGCCAGCTTCGCCCATTGCCGTTTCGACGCGCCGAAGCTATTCCGCAAATGCGAGAATCTTTCCTTGGAAGACGTCGAATTCACCGACGCCGCCGAGACCTTGTGGTGGAACGAAAACGTCAAAATCACCGACGCGAACGTCGTCCATGGCGACTATTTCGGGATGGGCAGCAAGGGCTTAACCATCGACCACCTTGACCTTCAGGGCAACTATGCCTTCGACGGTTGCAGGGATCTGACCGTCACCAATTCGGTGTTACGCACCAAAGACGCGTTTTGGAACTGCAAGAACGTACGCGTCGAGAATTCCTATATCGAAGGCGAATATTTCGGCTGGAACGCCGAGAACGTGACCCTCGTCCATTGCGAAATCCATTCCCACCAAGGTTTCTGCTACATGAAGAACGTGACCCTGGTGGATTGCCGCCTCGTCGATACCGATTTGGCGTTTGAATATTGCGAGAACATCGACGCGCAGATCCTCACCAGCGTCGACTCCATCAAGAACCCGATTTCGGGCAAAATCCATTGCCAAGGAGTGGGGGAACTCATCTTCGACGACCCTGAAATCGACCCCAAGAATACGTGGATTAGCCATGAATAGCTTCGATGATATCGTCTCTCGCCGGGGCAGCGGCTCCATCAAGTGGGACGTGAAGGAAAATGAGCTGCCCATGTGGGTGGCCGACATGGATTTCAAGGCCCCCGAATGCGTGCGTTCTGCCTTAGCCAAACGCGTCGAGCATGGCGTATTTGGCTATACGATGCCCGATGATGCCTGGGCGGAGGCCTATGTCCGTTTCTATGGCGACTTGTTTGATTACCATATCAATCCCGAGGATTTGATTTTCTCTCTCGGCGTCGTGCCGATTATTTCTTCAAGTGTCCGCGCGCTTGTCGCCCCCGGCGAGCAAGTCGCCGTGTTGACGCCGGTTTATAACATCTTCTTCAATTCCATCGTCAACAATAAGGCGGTTCCCGTGGAAGTGCCTTTGGCCTACCGTGATGGCGTCTATTCTTTGGATTTCCCCGCGATTGAAGAAGCCTTTGCCCAAGAAAAGACCAAGCTTTGTATCTTCTGCAATCCCCATAATCCCGTGGGCAAAATCTTCTCCAAAGAAGAGCTTTCCCGCCTCGCGGAGTTGGCAAGGATTCATCACGTCATCATCCTTTCCGACGAAATCCATGGGCCGATCTCGCGCCCAGGCAAGCCTTATGTGCCCTTCTTATCCGTGGAAGGGGTGGAAGATGTCGTCTACGCCGCCTTAGCCCCCACGAAGGCCTTTAACCTCGCGGGCATCCATACGGCGGCCGTGGTCATCCCCAACAAAGAAATCCGCAGGAAAGTCGAACGTAGGCTTAACACCGACGAAGTGGCGGAGCCTAATGTCTTCTCCTGCGTGGCCGCGACCGCGGCGTTTAATGAGGGCCGCGAATGGCTAAGGCAGATGAACGAATATGTGTTCGCCTCCCGCGATTACGCGGTGGACTATATCCGCAGGGAAATCCCCGAACTTCTCCCCATCGAAGCCGAGGCGACGTATCTCCTTTGGGTGAATTGCCGCGCCTTGACTTCGGATTCAGGCGCATTCTGCGATCAATTACGGGAACAAACCGGCCTATTTGTCTCCAAGGGCTTACCTTATGGCCAAGCGGGCGAAGGCTTCATCCGCATCAACCTCGCCTGTCCCCGTAGCCTCGTGGAAGACGGATTAAAGCGGTTAAAGCGGGGCGTCATGTCCTGGAAGGAGCAGCATGGAAGAACGTAAATCATTTCGTGGAAGACTGGTCTTCGTCTCCATCTTCACGGCCATAGCGGCGCTTGGCCTATACCTGACCTTGTCCTTATTCGTCTCGGCTCGGTTTGGGACGGCGCAGGTACCCGCGAGCAGCGTCGATAGCGCGGGCTCGGTATCCTCGGTGAGTCCGGCGGGGCAAGTGGCCGGCGGGTTCGCGCTTGGGCTGGCCCTAGGCGTCGTCCTGGTCATGGCCATCATGTTCTCCGTTGGCTCGAGCGTCCTCGCCATCATTGGCTTAATCGCGTCCATCCGCGGCATCAAGTTAGCAAGTGGTGGGGTTCGCGTGGCCTTCATCGTGTTCACGGTGGTCCTCGGTTTATTGATCTTGGGGAATAACTCCATCTGGCCCATGCTTTGGATTTCCTAAAGCGAATGCATAACTACTGCGGTCCTTCGTGGGCCGCTTTTCATATCCTTATATATAAAGGAAAAGGACCGCCGAAGCGATCCTTGACTTTGTTAGGTTTATTACTTCGCGAGAGCGCCTTTGGCGGTGACGACGAGGCCGGTGAAGGCCTTGGGATCGGCGATGGCGATCTCGGAGAGCATCTTGCGGTTGATGACGATGCCGGACTTCTTCAAACCATCCATGAATTTGGAGTAGGAGATGTCGTTGGTGCGGCAAGCGGCATTGATTCTCTTGATCCAGAGTTTGCGATAATCGCGCTTGATGAGGCGGCGGGAATTATACGCATAGCGGAGGGAGTGGCAAACTTGTTCCTTCGCGGTCTTGAAGAGAAGGTGCTTGGAGCCGAAATAACCTTCGGCGGCCTTTAAGATCTTTTTACGACGGGCACGGGTAACGGTGCCACCTTTGACTCTAGCCATTGTTAACTATCTCCTTCTTCTTATTTGACGATCATGTACTTGATACGCTTGTAGTCGGTGCGATCAAGCATGCCAGCGCGGCGGAGCTGGCGGGACTGTTTGGGGGTTTTGTAGGGGGCGTGGTGGCCTTTATACGCGTGAACGTATTTGACCTTGCCGGAGCCGGTAACTTTGATTCGCTTCATCAAGGAGCGGTTGGACTTCATCTTTGGCATGGTGTTCTCCTTTATTGTTTCTTGCTTTTCGATGCGAGGATGGCGCTGTAGCACTTGCCTTCCCAGGAAGGCGCTTTCTCAATATTCACGGGATTCTCCTCCTCGACGAGGGCGACGAACTTCTTGAGCAGTTCCTCACCGATCTCTTGGTGGGCCATCTCGCGGCCTTTGAGGACGACGCGGACGTTGACTTTGTCCCCATCGGCCAAGAAGCCTTTGGCGTGCTTGGCTTTGGTGGCGAGGTCGTGTGCGCCGATGGAAATGTGCAGCTGCACTTCTTTCAAGGTTGCGGATTTTGAGTTCTTCTTTTGCTGACGTTCCGATTTCTGCTTCTCAAAACGGTATTTGCCGTAGTTGATGATTTTGCAGACGGGAGGTTGTGCCCCAGGGGCGACGCAGAAGAGGTCGAGTCCATAACTGACGGCCATTTCGTTGGCGGCGCGTGAGGACATTTTCCCTAGGTTGTCTCCGTTGGGTCCGATGACGATGACTTCGGGGTAACGGATGTTTTCATTGATGGGGTCGACACGCTTTTGCGGACGGCGGCGGTCATTGGGATTGAAGTGTGCGATAGTTGCTATCCTCCTTTGGACGAAATAAGCCGGGAGGCATTCTCCCGGCTAACGTGTTCAAGGTGATTGGGTCATCTTGTAGTTAGGAGCCAACCTTCATGGAAGATCTGGCGAGTCAGGGGAGACTGCTTTCTACTTCTTTCGACATGCGTAAATATACTCGTTTTTGCTTCCAATGCAAGCATTATTTATTTCCTTGTTTGGATGCCTCGGATTTTGGCGGTAAATACGGCATTCTTCCCTCTTTCATTGGGGGGCAAAATCGAGATAATCCGAAGTTTGAGGGGTAAAAAAGTGCTCAAACTTCGGATTATGTGACTTTAAACTTTCTCAAATAGGTCCGAAAGGAGGACGACGTTTGGATAAAGCCACCGGTATTTCCCATCCGCGATGCCAAAGGTGGTGATGAGCACGGGCTGAATGCTTTGTTTTTTCTTGAGAAAGGCAGACAAGGCCGTTTTCTTTCTGCGCAGGTCATTATCGTCTTGTTCGCTCGCGTGATATATATCAGAGAAAAACTTCATTTCGCAGAGGTTGACGATATTGTCCTTACGTTCCAAGACGAGGTCGATTTGGGCGCCTTCTCCTTTGTTTTCCCCACGGTAGACGAATGAAAACCTACTTGTGGATACGCCGCGGATCTGTAAGGCGTTTTTGATTTGATCGAGATGGTTATAACAAAGGTTTTCGAAAGCGAATCCTTTCCATGAATTTAGGCTATTATCGGCGTCGTTGTCCGTATAGAAATGCTCATCCAATGTGGTTTTCCCTTCGACGAAACGGAGATAAAAAAGGCAAAAGGGGTCGATGAGCTTGTAATATTGTTCTTTTTTCTCTTGCAGAGGAACGTATTTGACGATGAAGCCACTGACTTCCAATGCCTTGATACCATCGGAAAGAACTTCTCCGTCTTTTTTGCTAATCGCTTGCTTGATTTCTTCGCGCGTCAAGCCGATTCGCCGGGAAAAGAGCGCTTTCACGATCGCGGAGGTGACTTGCACATTATCGAATGATGAGGCGAAGAGCTTTTCGAATTCCTCTTTCAACGCGCCGTTTTTGTGGTAGAAGAGCCGGTCGATGTTCTCCCCAAGGGAATACCGACCGTCGATATAACGCAGATAATAGGGGATGCCGCCGAAGACCATATAAGCCCGAGCGACGTCATAACGGGAGTAATTTACATGGTTTTCCTCGAGCAGTTTTTCGGTTTCGCGCAGGGAAAAGGGAGATAAGGGGATTTCTTTTGTTACCCTCCCATAGAGCCCACCATGGGCGTTCTTTAACTTACGAAGAATCCAAGAGATGGTGCTGCCTGCTGCCAGAAGGAGGATGTTTTCACGGCTGGCATAGCCGTTGCAAAAGGATTCGAGGGCGGTGAGAAAAAACGATTTAGGAGTGTCCATCCAGGGCATTTCATCGAGGAAGACGATCTGCTTTCCCTCTCCGTTTTTCTTCTGCTCAAGTAGCAATGTGAGGAAATGGAATGCCTCAAGCCAATCTCGCGGGGCTTTGTTCCCTTTGTATCCAAAAGATAACAGCGAATGATAGAAATGCTCCAACTGTAGTTCCAGCAAAGTCTTACTCTTTTTGCTTTCTTTTAGTTTTTCCGTTTCTGCCGGGGAAAGCCCAGCGTGGGCAAAAGCAAAACGGTCATAGAAAACTTGGTTGACCAAATAGGTCTTGCCGACCCTGCGACGGCCATAAATAACGACAAATTCGGGATAGCTACTTGAGGCGGCCTCTTCTAACTGACGAACTTCTTCTTCTCTACCGATAAGTGACATGATGGAATTCTCCTTTCGGCTTCATCATATTCTCGGCGCGATGGAAAAACAAGACAATCCGAAGTTTGATTGGTAAAAAAGTGCTCAAACTTCGGATTATGTGACAAATTTCCGAGATAATCCGAAGTTTCAATGATAAAAAGTATGTCAAACTTCGGATTATCTCGATTCATAACTATTCGTGAACCCCTGGAATCTTACCCTCGTTTATGGATGAATCTAGCTTAGGAAGATGACGCTTAAGACAACATTAACTATAAAACGAGTCTTCGTCTTTATCCTTATCGTAAACGAGGCCTTGAGCGTCGAGATTGTGACATGGACGTGATCATTGGGCGAGCGATACGAGAAACGCCAAATGGAGATAGAGGGTGCCGAAACAGATGCGGGAATCCATACGCGGACTAGCGGCGTTGACACTTCAAAGTAGAAAAAAGAAACGCGCTAAGGAAACCAATATCGACTTCCATTGGCATGAATGCAGTCGGCATAAGCGATGACAAAAACGTTTTTGGGGTGAACGAACTAAAGGATCCGAAATTCACGTATTAAGAAAGAACAAACCCAGCGAAAAGTCACCCAAACAACCGACTTTTCGCTGGGTATAAGTTGATTTTTGGATTAAACCCAGCGAAAAGTGACATGTTACATCGAGTTTTCGCTGAGTTTAACCTAATGAAAAAGCCTCCCGAAGGAGGCGAAATGGCTTCGTTATGACTTAGAAGAATAGCGCCGAGGAGAACACTCCGGCGTCAGGTTGGAGGATGGACTTGGATAAATACACCGACATGACGATGAAGGCGACCCCAAAACCTAAGAATAGGGGCATCAAGATATAAGTGATGATTTTGTTCTTGCGGAACACGGGCGCGGCGAGCAAGCATCCTAAGGCAAGTCCGGCGAAAAGATAGGTGAAGGTGGCATAAGTCACATTATCTTCGGCGTAGATCTTGCGCATGAAGAGCAAGAAGAACAGCAAGAAGGCGACGTAGCTAAGTGGTAGCCCGATCAAAGAAATCTTCCGTAATAGGGGTTTCTTCGTTAGGTTGAAAACGAAATCGAAGACCACCGCGGCCACGAAGAACAAAATGGCGAGGAGGATAAAAGGACTCATAATTTACGATACCTCTGCGTGCGGTCGGTGGGGCAGACGGGGTTGGACATCTCGATGACTTTGGCCTCTAGCCCGGGCTTAATGTAGTTTTTCTGCAACGAGATGCGGGACTTTAAGCCAAGCAACCGAAGCAGCTCGACGCAAGAATAATAACGTCCGGGCTCCATCCTGGCCATAAGCTTGGCGACGAGGGGGGATTGCGCGGGGGCGTTCTTGACCGAGCGGCGGAGCAACGCGTCAACGCCTTCGTTGATGAGCTTCATCATGCAGGTGACGAAGGGGGCTGTGTCGGCGATGGCGACGGCGTCGGCGAAGGCTTGGTCCAACTCGTCCTTGTGCACGAGCATGAGCCTCTCTAAGGGAAGGCAGAACAAGTTGGGCGAATAAGAGCCGATGAAGGCCTTTAGCATATAACGGGCGAAAAGGCCGTTAAGCTCGCTGTAAGGCTGGATGGCGAGAAGCTCGAAATAGAACAAGCATGCCAGCGTTAGGGGGTGGATTTTGCCTTTGCCCCCATTGGCAAAGGAATACAAACCTTTGATGAGCGACTCGACCTTGGCGTGCATCGGGATGGGATAGGGAAAGGAAGCGACTTTCCGCGATAGCCTGGTAGGCACGCCTTCGGGCCAGACCGTATTCTCGAATTCCGTCTTAAAAGCGGTGTCATAGGGGTCGATGCGCGGCATCTTTTCATAAAGCTTGCGCACGGCGTTGACTAGCGGCAGGCTTGGGATGTCGTCGCCGCGATAAAGCGAACGGCTCTGCCCGGGCTTGATGACGATGCCCTCCAAGGCCAAAGTGGACCTGGTCGCGAGGGCGAAGTCATCTTCGTCGGCCTCGTGCTGATGGGTGAGGGAAAGACGGCCTAACTTAAAGGCGATGTCCGCGGCGGAGACAAGAATCTCGTTGGAGATCGAGAAGGCGCATTTATAAGGTTCAATCGGTTTGCTCATAGATAAATTTTAACGCGTTTTTTCTCGAAATAAACGGGGAGTTGCATATTTTCTTGTATGTTTTTTGAATTTTACCTCCCCGCGTCGGTTCAGACTATTGACCTGAAAAATAACCTCTTGTCCGCGCCTTATGCGCCTGGATGCTTTTTGGCGTGCGGAAAGTCTTGCCGTTAAGGAAATCGCCAGGACAACAAGACAAAATCTTCTTTGCTTAAGGAAAACAAAAACCGCAACTTCAAGACGAGGCTGCGGTTATTACTATTTCCTTAGAAGCGGGCTTTGGTGTCGATGTGTTCGCGGATGAGCTTCTTGAATTCGTCCAAGGAGACCGTGACTTGCTTGGGGTCGCCATAGACGCGGTAGGTGATGGAATTATCCGCGGCTTCCTTCTCGCCCAAAACGAGGGTGTAGGGGATCTTGTTCACCTGCGCGTTGCGGAGGCGGTATCCAAGCTTCTCCGTGGCGGGCACGAGTTCGGCGCGGACGTCGATGTCGCGAAGCTCGTCGTAGACTTTCTTCGCGTATTCGCCATGGGCTTCGTCGTTGACGGGGAGGATTTCGACCTGCACCGGCGCAAGCCACGTGGGGAAGGCGCCGCCGTAGTTTTCGGTGATGACGCCGATGAAGCGCTCGACCGAACCGAAGACGACGCGGTGGAGCATGACGGGTTCGACTTTCTCACCCTTCTCATCGACATAGGTAAGGCCGAAGCGGTGCGGGAGGTTGACGTCTAATTGAATGGTGCCGCACTGCCAGGTTCTGCCCATGGAGTCCTTGAGCTTGAAGTCGAGCTTCGGGCCATAGAAGGCGCCGTCGCCTTCGTTGATGCTATAGGAGTGGCCGGATTCTTCGCAGGCCTTGGCCAAGATGGCTTCGGATTCGTTCCAGAATTCGATTTCGCCGATATAGTCTTCGGGTCTGGTGGACAAGACGATGCGGTAATCGAGGCCGAAGACGGCATAGACTTCGTCGAAGAGGTCCATGATGGCCTTGACTTCGTCGCCGATTTGGTCGCGGCGGACGAACATGTGGGCGTCGTCTTGGGTGAAGGCGCGGACGCGGAAGAGACCGTTGAGGGCGCCGCTGGCTTCGTGGCGGTGGACATGGCCAAGCTCCGTGTAGCGAAGCGGGAGGTCGCGGTAGGAATGCAAGCTATTCTGGTAGACCAAGATGGAGCCGGGGCAGTTCATCGGTTTGATGGCGTAGTCTTCCTCGTCGACCTTGGTGGTGTACATGTTGTCTTTATAATGGTCCCAGTGTCCCGAGGTCTCCCACAGGCGGCGGGACATCATCGTGGGGGTCGTGATCTCCGTGTAGCCGCGGCGTTCGTGGATCTTCCTCCAGTAGCTGATGAGCTCGTTCATGATGATCTGTCCCTTGGGAAGGAAGAAGGGCATGCCTGGGGCGTAGTCGCTGAGCATGAAGAGGCCAAGCTCGCGGCCGAGGCGACGGTGGTCGTTGGCTTTGCGCTTCTCGAGGATCTCGAGGTAGTTCTTTAGGGCTTCTTCGCTGGGCCAGCAGGTGGCGTAGATGCGGGTGAGCTGTTTGTTTTTGCTGTCTCCCCTCCAATAGGCGCCGGCTAAAGAAAGCAACTTGAAATGCTTCAAATAGGAGGTATTGGGGACGTGGGGGCCACGGCAAAGGTCGACGAAGTCGCCTTGCTCGTACATGGAGATGGTGCCCTCAAGCTCGGAGATGCGTTCGAGTTTGTAGGGGTTGTCCTTGAAGACTTCCTTGGCTTCCTCAAGGGAGATTTCCTTTCTCTTGTAGGGGATGGCTTGCTTGGAGAGTTTCTTCATCTCGGCTTCGATGGCGGCGAAGTCTTTGTCGGTCAAGACGCGCTCACCGAGGTCGATGTCATAGTAGAAGCCCTCTTCGATCGCGGGGCCAAAGCCGAATAAGACGCCGGGATAGAGATGCTTTAAGGCCTGGGCCATCAAGTGCGAGCAGGAATGGTTGAGGATTTCAAAGCCCTCGGGCTCTTCGCCGGTGAGGAAAGAAACTTCCTCCCCTTCGGCGAAGGGACGGCCGAGGTCAAAGACCTCTTCGCCCACCTTGTAGGCGAGGATTTTGTTTTTGAGTTCGGGTTCGAGGACTTTGATGGCGGCGAAGCCATTGCTGCCCTCAGGCAATTCGACGTCATTGCCTTTGTAGCGGATGTGCATGTTGTTACCTCCTGGTAGAAATAGAAAAGGCGCCCTGAATAAGGACGCCATTTGGACGCGGTACCACCTTATTTCGCCTCTATATATAAGGATATACAAAGACGCTCTTTGGGGTTCTGTTAACGCCAGAACGGACGCTTAGGTTATTTCCCTAAGTGCTCGGGAGTGGTAAGGGATGGCCTATAGGCGTCCCCCGTGTCTCCGTCGTCGCGAGTACATCTTACTCCTTTCTTAAAGAAAGGGAATAGCGATTTGCTTTACTCTTGGCGGTTTTCGTGGGCCTTGCCAAATGCAAAGGCGATCACGAGCAACGGATTAATGCCGATGATGCCGGCGGCCAGCAACAAGTTCCAACCTAGCCGTGGCCTTATGGCATTGAGGACGATGGCCTTGCCCGCCACGGTAAGGGAGATGGAAATCATCTCTAAAAGCGTCAATACGGCGAGCACCCCAGCCCAGACTTGGGCGACGCTTTGGGCGGACTTTTGTTCCTGCGAGCCAAAGATGGCGATGACTAACGCCGAAGCTAGGCCGATGAGAAAACCTAAGGCCAAGGCGATGGCGAGGATATAGCCGATGGTGGTGAGGATCTTGCTGACGCGGTTCATGACGCCGTCTATTATAGCGGTATCCGCTTCCTCCGCGGGAATAATTTGGCATTAGGGATGAAGGATGCCAAATGTAACTTCCATGACGAGTTTGGGCTAAATAACACAAAAATCGTCCGCTTTCGTAACGAAAAATGGCGAAATTGTCTTCTTTTTTCTCGAAAAACGGATAAAAAGACCCCAAAAGACATAAATAGTTACACACATGCGCGTGTAATAGGGATATAATCAACTCGTTCCAAAACAAGGAGAAAATACCAAAAATGGACAAAACCAAAATCGTTAAAGTCTTTGGCCGCCAAATCATCGATTCCCGCGGCAACCCGACTGTCGAAGCCGAAGTCACGTTAGCCGACGGCACTATGGGCCGCGCGGCCAGCCCCTCTGGCGCTTCTACCGGCACCCGCGAAGCTCTTGAGCTCCGCGATGGCGACAAGAAGGTCTATGGTGGCAAAGGCGTCCTCAAAGCTGTTGAGAACATCAACAAAGAGATCGCCCCGGCCTTAGTTGGCATCGATGCCCACGACACCGCCAAAGTCGACAATACCATGATCGCCCTCGATGGCACCGCGGATAAGTCCCGCCTTGGCGCCAACGCGATCCTCGCCGTCTCCCTCGCCGCCGCCCAGGCTGCCGCGAAGTCCCTCGGCGAACCGCTCTACCGTTTCATCGGCGGCACCTCCGCCAACACCCTCCCCGTTCCGATGATGAACATCATGAACGGCGGCGCCCATGCCGATGACAACATCGACTCCCAAGAATTCCTCATCATGCCCGTTGGCGCCCCGACCTGGTCTGAGGCCCTCCGTTGGTGCACCGAAGTCTTCCACGCCCTCCAGAAGATCCTTAAGTCCCGTGGCTTAGCCACCGGCGCTGGCGACGAAGGCGGCTTCGCCCCCAACACCAAGCATGGTTCTGACGAAGAAGTCCTCTCCCTCATCATCGAAGCCATCGAAGCTGCTGGCTACAAGGCTGGCTCCGACTTCATGCTCGCCATGGACGCGGCCGCTTCCGAATGGGCCAAAGATGGCGAAAAGACCGAAGATGGCCAATTCATCTATCGTCAACCCAAGTCCGGCAAGACCTACACCACCGATCAGCTCGTCCGTCACTGGGCGAAGCTCGCCAATGACTTCCCCCTCATCTCCCTCGAAGACGGCATGGCCGAAGGCGACTGGGATGGCTGGAAAAAGCTCAACGAGAAGCTCGGCAAGAAGATCCAACTCGTCGGCGATGACTTATTCGTCACCAACACCCGCATCATCAAAGAAGGCATCGAGAAGGGCGTTGCCAACTCCGTCCTTATCAAGCTCAACCAGATCGGCACTTTGACCGAGACCATCAACGCCATCAAGATGGCGAAGAACGCTGGTTGGACCGCCGTTGTCTCCCACCGTTCCGGCGAAACCGAAGACGTCTCCATCGCGGACCTCGTCGTCGCCCTCAACGCTGGCCAAATCAAGACCGGTGCCCCGAACCGTACCGAGTGTGTCGCGAAGTACAACCAACTCCTCCGCATCGAAGAACAACTCGGTGACAACGCCGTCTATCCCGGCCGCGCCGCGTTCCGCTTCGACAAGTAATCTAATCCATTAGATTTCATGGGACCTTGGATTTCCAGGGTCCTTTTTCTTTGGAAAAGGTCACTTTGTAGGATAGGGGAACGAATAATCGATTCACTTAAATAGGGTCTCTTGTGGAATACTTTTTTCGATATTTCAAAAACCAATAATCCATTTTCGATTAGCACATAGACGGGTGAAATCGAGGTATGAAGGGGGACGCATCCAGGTCACATGATTCCAGGCTAAGTACGTTCGGGCTGTTTTTCTTGGGGCTCTCTCATATATAAGGATATAAAGAAAAGCGCCCAGCGATTGCTGAGCGCTTGAAGTCTTGGGCTTACTTCGCGCTTTGGAAACCAAACACCGCGGCCCCGACTAGGCCAGCTTCCTGGCCGCATCCGCATTCTTCGATGCGGGAGAAGGGGCAAGCGCGGCGAAGATCCTCGAAGAAGAGATCTTTGCTCTTCATGACGCCTCCGGTAAGGACGAAGATTTCAGGGGAGAAGTTCTCTTGGTTCATCTCGATCCACTCGGCGAGCATATGGATCCAATCCTTATAGACGCGTTGGGCGAGCGGATGCTCGTTGCGGACGAGGTCAAAGAACTCTTTGGCGTTGGCCACGTTTAAGCCATTCATGTCGCAAAGGCGGCGCAACCCCGTTCCAGAAGCCATGTGTTCGAATTCGTGGAGTTCGTTCTTATAAGCGGTCATGGTGTGGCCGACTTCGTAAGAGGAGTTGACGAGGCGGCCATCGATGCAAAGCGCGCCTCCAACGCCGGTGGAAATCGTGACAAAATATAGGGATTTGCAGGATTTATAGGGTCCGACGTTTGCTTCGGCAAGGGCGGCGATTTCCGCGTCGTTGCGTACGAAGACGGGCAAATTGAATTCCTTTTGGAGATATTCGCTTAACGGAATCTGGGTGACGTGGACGTTAGGTAGGGCATAGATATAGCCGTCGTAACGGACGCGTCCAGGGACGCCGGCGGCGATGGCGATGACATCGCTGAAGTCATCGATGGCTTCGCGGATGGTGTTGGCCACATTAGCGAGGAATTTATCCAAGTTGCCGACGACGGTCGGATGGATCAAAACCTTCTCGATGTGGTAATTCTCATCGATTAAAGCGACGCGGGTGTTGGTACCGCCGATATCGCAGGCGATGATTTTCTTCATTATTCAAACTCCTTGATGTCGTTCACACGGACAATGCGCATGAAGTTCGTGTTTTTCGCACCGGTGGGGGTGCCGCCTGCGATGATGATGGATTCGCCTGGGGCGATGCCGAGTTCTCTGGCGATCTTTAACGCGAGGACTTCCATTTCCTCGATGAAATCAGGCATGGAGGTTTTAAGCAACACGCTATAGACGCCCCACATCCACGCGCCTTGCAACGCGACTTTGCGCGATGCGGTGATGGAAATGATCGGGCAGCAGGGGCGCGCTTTGGAGATGCGCCAAGAGGAATTGCCACGCTCGGTGAAATTGACGATGAGCTTGGCGCCAATGAGCAAAGCCGTGTTGGCGACGGCGTTGGAGATGGCGTCGTTATTGGTATGGTCGGAAGTCTCGTAGGCTTGGGTCGCGAGTTTCTCGTAATTGAGGTGGTTATGTTCCTCGGTACGGGCGATGGCAGCTTGCATTTCGACGGCTTTCACGGGGTATTGGCCCGAGGCGCTTTCAGCCGAAAGCATGACGCAGTCGGAACCTTCGTCGACCGCGGTGGCCACGTCGGTGACTTCGGCGCGCGTGGGACGGGGGTGGGCGACCATGGAATCAAGCATTTGGGTAGCCGTGATGACGGGTTTGCCTTTGTTGCGGCAGATGGTGATGATCTGACGCTGGACATCAGGGACGGTCTCGGGTGGGATTTCCACGCCTAAGTCGCCGCGGGCGACCATGACGCCGTCGGCGGCATCGACGACTTCCTCGATCTTCTCCACGCATTCGGGGTTTTCCACTTTGGCGAAGATGGGGATGTCGGGTTTGCCGTATTTGGCGAGGATTTTCTTCATTTCAAGGACGTCTTCCGGGCGGCGGACGAAGGAGGCGAAGATGCAATCCACGTCGTTTTCGCAGCCGAATTTCAAGTCGGCCTCATCCTTGGGGGAGATGAAATCCATCGATAAGCGGGAAGAGGGACAGTTGACGCCTTTTTGGTTCTTGAGGATATGCCGGTTTTGGGCTTGGACGATAATTTCGCGTTTTTCGGCGTCCAAATCGGTGATGAGGAAATCGAGGTTACCGTCATCGATGAGAATGTGGTCGCCGATCTTCACGTCGTCGAATAAACCTTTGTAGGTGACGGAGAAACGCTCTTTGTTGCCTAAACATTCTTCCATGGAGATGCGCATGACGTGGCCATCGGGGATTTCGATGGCGTCGCCTTCCATGTATCCGGTGCGGATTTCAGGCCCTTTTGTGTCCAAGGCCACGGGGATATAGATGCCTTCTTTTTCAAAGTTGCGGGCGATATCGATCTTTTGCTGTTGCTGCTCGTGGGTGCCGTGGGAGAAATTGATGCGCATGACGTTCATGCCAGCGTCATAAAGTTTACGGACCATCTCCGGGGTGTCCGATGCGGGCCCGATCGTGCAGATGATCTTAGTTTTTTTCGAGATATTCAAATGCATTGATGCTGTCCTTTCAAAGGAAAGCCTCGAGAAAATCGAGGCATCATACTAGGCGTTAAGGATGTCGATGAGGCGTAGCATGGAAGCGTGCTTGTCGCGGGGAAGCTGCAAGGCTTCGTAAATGTCATAAGCGACGATTTTATTGTTGACCATGCCGATGCAGATGCCGCCCTTGCCGTCCAACAAGCAGTCGACGGCGTAGGCGCCCATCCTGGCCGCGAGGACGCGGTCGAAGGCGCTGGGGGAGCCGCCGCGCTGGATACGGCCGAGGACCTCGGCTTTGGTTTCGAAGCCAGTCTCTTCCTGAATCTTTGCGGCAAAAGCGTGGATATCTTGGTAAATCTTCTCGGAAATGATGACCACGGCGCGCTTTTTGTCGGCGTCATGGAGTTTCTTCAACTGGGCGATGATGTCTTCTTCGGGGATCGGATGGTCAGGGGTGATGATCATCTCCGCGCCTTCGGCAAGACCGGTGAACAAGGCGAGGTCGCCGCAGTGGTTGCCCATGACTTCGATGATGGCGCAACGCTGATGGGATTCGGTGGTGTCGCGGATTTTGTCGACGCACTCGACGATGGTGTTTTGGCAGGTATCAAAGCCGATGGTGTAGTCGGTGGAGGCGATATCGTTATCGATGGTGCCGGGAAGACCGACGCAGTTGATACCCATTTCGGTCAATTTCTTCGCGCCCATATACGAACCGTCGCCGCCGATGACGACGAGGGCTTCGATGCCGAGTTTCTTCAAATTGTTGACCGCGATTTGGCGGACGGATTCATCTTTGAATTCCCTAAGGCGGGCGGTTTGGAGGATGGTGCCGCCGCGGTTGACGATGTCGGAGACGGAGGAGCGGTCCATCTTGATGATTTGTCCTTCGACGAGGCCTTTATAGCCGTTGACGACGCCATAGACTTCTAAGCCATAGCGAAGGCCGGCGCGGACGACGGCGCGGATCGCGCAGTTCATGCCAGGGGCGTCGCCGCCGGAAGTAAGAACACCAATTTTGTGAATCATAACGAAAATCCTTCTTAAATGTCGGACTCATTATAACGCCTGCGCCCACAGGTGCACATAAGGAAATGATATCGGTGGGCCAATAATTCGCCCGATATGGCCTTTGCTTTGGCGTTTTCAAGAAAAAAGCCAGGCGGCGTGGCCTGGCGTGTGGGCTACTTGGTCGTTATTTGCGGACGAGGAAGCCCGGGTTGAGAATCAGCCTCGCGGCGAGGGGGATGACGCGTAAGGACTTAAGGTAGTCGACGCTATTCTCACCCATGTAGAGGCCCATGGTCGCGGCTTCATAGACGTTGAAGTTTTTCTCGCAGGGTAGGGGCTCGTTGAGCATGTAGAGATAGCAGACGCCAAGTTCGCGGGCGGCATGCATGAGTTCCAAAAGCATCAAGGAAACATATTCGTCGCTTTGGAATTTGCGGCGCAACGCCAACTTCGTGAGGAAGAAGGAGGGGTCGTCTTTATTGAGGTGGCGGGTAAGCGTGCATTCTGCTTCGCAATAGCCGATCAATTCGCCTTCGAGTTCGAGAAGGTAGAAGCAATGCTGACTATCGGGGGTGAGATCGCCATCGCCGACGAGGAAGACGGTTTCCTCGGCGTAATCATCAAGTATTTTTGCGTCGCCGCTTTCATAAGGGCGGAAGGTAGGTAGCTGTGTCATGCGATTATTATAGTAAGGAAACACGAAAGTGGACATATCAATTTAAAGCCCCGCGTCAGCGAGGCTATGGGGGTTATAGGCTTTGTTTCTCTTCGACATAAGGGAGCAGGGAAATCTCCAAGTTGCCGTTTTTGGTGCGCAGCTCGTCGATCATTTCCTTCTCCTCGCGGACATCTTTGAGGATGATGCGGTAGGAGAGGCGGAACATGGAGCCCATGTTGGTGGTCTTGACGCCAACCATCTCGGCTTCGGAGGTGTAGTGCTTGAAGGTGTCATCGAAGACTTCGGAATAGTCCAAGGACTCGGGGATGGTGACCTTGAGGAGGCGTTCTTGCGCGAATTTCTTGTGGGTGAAGATCGGCAGGAACGTGATGCCCACGTAGCATAAGGCGAGCCCTAAGCCGATGATGACGCCATAGGAGAGGTAGCCTAGGCCAAATGCCAATCCGACGGCGATGGAGAGGAAGAGGAAGATCATCTCCTCGGCTTTCGCGTTGACGGAGCGGAAGCGGAGCAATCCAAACGCCACGGCGATGGTGAGCAGCCTAGCGGTGGTCGAAATCGCGCCCTCGAGGAAGTAGCCGGTGAGGATGAAGACGGCGGCCATCACCGCGGGCATCAAGGCCCCGGTGACGAAGAGCCCTTTGCCGGAGCGCAGGCGGAAGGAGCAGATCCAGGCCACGAGGATGCCCATGGCCAAGGCGGAGCCGATGGAGGCGAAGGTGCCCCAGACGTTCATGGATTGGGAGAAGACGGTGTCGAAGATGGTGTCCATAGGTTTGATTTCCTTTCTTGGAAGAGGCGGATGGCCTGGGTTTTGTAGGCTTCCCCGTATTTGGAGAAGGAGGCGCGGTAGATTTTTCCCTCGTCGAGGATGTGGGTGAGCCATAGCGGCATGGCCAACTGGACTTTGATTTCCAGGATGGAGTAGCCCTCAGGGAGGAGGGAGGTGCCCTCCATCGAGGTTTTCAGGTCCAACTGGTCGATACGGTAGCGCGGGTTGCCGTCTAGCGTCAGCCGGAGGTCGCCGCCAGGCTCATAGTAGGCGGCGCGGTCATAGACGATGAGGCAGGCGGGGACAAGCGTCCCATAGAAATCGCGGAAGTAGGCGATCTCCCGGGCGATTTGGCCGTCGGCCGCGATGTCGCCGTCGCGTCGGAAGAAGGATTCGACGACGGGGATGGTGGATTGGACGCGGCGCTTGTAGACGACCCCGTCGTATTTCCTCTTCAGCTCGAGGAACACCGGGGAGTCGTCGGTGGCGATGCCGTAGGAGCGCAGGCGTATCTTTTCCTTGAAGGGCGGCTTTTCGATGGAGTTTCGGATCAGACGGTAGTCCAAGGTGTCGTAGTAGAGGGACGCGATGGAAGTGATTCCGTATTTGTCGATCTTCATGTGGCCTTCAAGCGCGGACTCGAGGAAGGCGCGTTGCTCTGCCGAGACAATGTATTTGAGCTCGTATCGCTTCATTACGGCGATGGCTTTTTCGGGCATAGGCATCCCTCCTTTCTTATTTATGGTTCTATAGTTCGGCTTTGATGATGAACGTTCCGTTTTCGCCCTTGGCGCGGATCCTGCCGCCGGACTTGGCGACGATCTCCTTGGCGATGGATAGCCCGATGCCCGAGCCTTCGATCCCGGAGGAGCGGGCGACGTCGGAGCGGTAGAAACGTTCGAAGACCCGGTCTAGCGAGCCCTCTTCAATGCCTTCGGCGTCGTTGATGACCTTGATGGCCGTGCGCTCGCCGTTATGGTAGAGGTGGAACTCGGCGGTGGTGAGGGCGTATTTCTGCGCGTTGTCCAAGAGGATGCTGAGGAGCTTACGGATGCTGCCTTCATCGCCAATAAACTGGAGTTTTGCAGGGATTTCCACCTCAAAATGGATGTTTTTCTTCTTAAAGGGGCCACGGTAGTTGTCGACGACGTCGGTGCATAGCGCGGCCAGATCGAAGGGCGATTTGCCGGTGAGGCCGCTTTCGTCGATGTGGGCGAGGGCGTTGAGGTTTTTGACCATCGTGGTCAGCCTGCCGACTTGTTTGTCAATCATCCTGGTGGCCTCGGACTCGCCCTGCTCGGCCTCGATGATTTCGTTGTTGGCGGAGATGATGGTCAGCGGGGTCTTGAGCTCGTGCGAGGCGTCGGAGATGAAACGTTTCTGTTTCTTGTCGCTGGCGATGAGGGGCTTGACGAAGATCTTCGAGACGGGGATCAAGATCAGGAAACTGACGAGGATGCCAATGCCCGACCCGACTAAGGACGACCAGAGCACGCGGTAACTCGGAGTCAGCTCGCGGGCGAAGTCGATGACGCTGACATAGGTGAGGTTATCGACGAAGTAGATGCGGTAGCGGTAGTAGGTGCGGGTCCAGCCGGTGGATCTTCCGCCCACGATTTCCTTGGCCCATTCTATGGATCCCTCGGGGGTCACGGTCTGCTCCGTGAACTTGAAGGAGACGACTGCGGCGTTGCCCTCCGCGTCGACGGAGACGGTGAAGTAGCGGGCCGACATCTTCATTTCAGGGGAATGAGGCCCCATCTCACCTGAGCCGGGCTCGAGCTGGCCAGGTTGCTGTTGGCCAGGCTGTCCCCGCGGCTCGTCGAATTTGCCGCCCTCATCGGCGAGGGTCTGCGTCACGGTGTCGGCGTCTGAGGCGACGACGGTGAAGTTGACGATGTTGATGGCGCCGAAGATAAGAAGCAGCAACACGAACACGGAAGCGGTGGCGTAAGCAACGAATTTTCTGCGGAATTTCTCGATCATTTCTGCTTCTCCCCCAATTGGTAGCCGACCCCGCGGACGGCGTTGATGGTGACATCGCTGCCGATGTTGGCCAGCTTTTTCCTTAGCGCGGAAATGTAGGCCCAGACGACATTGATTTCAGCCTCAGAGTCATAGTCCCAAACCGATTCCATGATGAGTTCGGTGGAGACGAGCCTGCCTTTGTTCTGCACGAGGAACTCCATCAGCTGGTATTCCGTGCGAGTCAGTCGGCAGGAACTCTTGGCCTTCATCTCAAAGGTGTTGCCGTCCAAGGTTAGGTCGCCATAGGTGATGGCCTTCTCCGTGAGGTTGCTATGCCGGAGCAAGACACGGATCCTAGCGAGTAGTTCTTTGGTATGGAAAGGCTTGGTGAGATAGTCGTCGGCCCCGGCGTCGAGCCCGAGGACCTTGTCGTCGATCTCGGCCTTTGCCGTGAGCATGATGACGGGGGTGGCGTCGCCTTCCCCACGCATCATCTTGAGCACCTGGAAGCCGTCCATGCGGGGCATCATGACATCGAGGATGACACAGTCATAATGGTTCGTGTGCAGCTTCTGAAGCGCCTGAACTCCGTCGAACGCTTGGTCCACATCGTACTTCGAGAGTTCCAAAAGGCGCTTGATGGAGAAGGAGAGATCCCGTTCATCTTCACATAGTAACAATGTCATGGTTTTGCCTCCTTATGAGCCAAAGATTACGCGTCTTAGTTAAATTTCACCTAAAAATTATAAAGGTTGTGCTCTTTTTTTCGAAATGCTGTCTTTTATCGCGTGAAATGGCATTTTTCCCAGTGGCATAAACACGGAGCGTCCGCAAAAGCAACGTTGCTTTTTTGTCTTTTACATAGTAAGGTTACCCGCATGGGGAGAGCGACGACGATTTTCGATGCCAACCATCCTAAGAAACGTGGCGTGACCTACGTTCTTTTATTCTGGTCGTTCGCGCTGACGATGCTGCTCGGTGCCTTCTTCCACGAAGGCATCGCCTTCATGTCCGAGAAGCCCTTCACGTGGATGAACGACACCCAGTTCTTCCT
>JAGAHY010000085.1 GCA_017626815.1 Bacilli bacterium
GGCCTTACACGGCTCTAGCCGTAAGGAGATTGGGATTATGCGAGTCGTTACTATGACCTTAACCTGGACTATGAGGCCATGATGGCGGAGCTCTCCCATGGCAAGGAGATCTGCCAGGTCACCGTCCCGCAGGCTTTATGGTGCTTCCTTCATAGCGACTCCTTCGATGATTGCTTAAGACTATGCTTATCCATACGTTGGGACGCGGATACCTTAGCCGCGATCGCCTTGCCTATCGCGGAAGCCTATTATGGGATTACCTATGCTGAGGAAGATAAGGTAATGTCTTATTTGCCTGAGGATTTGCAGCGAATTTGCGCGGCTTTCCGCATGGTGAAGAAGAAGCGGAGACCGGACAAAGCAAGATAGCCAACCTCATAAAAATGTTATAGAAGCATAGATCCATGGCTTGTATAATCTAGGGTAGGGTTTTCTATTAGAAAGCATATTGGGGCGTCATCTATGGATTATGCGAGACTAATAAAGAAAATTCGAAATGATCTTTTGTTGACGCAAACCGAAATGGCCGAGAAGCTCGGCGTTGCTTTTGCTACGGTCAATCGATGGGAAAACGGTCATAACGAACCATCGATGAAAATTAAGCGGAAACTCCGCGATATTTGCCGTCGCAATGGCATTCAAATGGAGGAATGAACATGGCTGGGATCAAGAAAATCGAATTGATGTTAATTGATGGTACGGCCAATGGCATACTCCAAGTGAGAATCCATCCGTCAACCATCACCTCCTATGTCGTGCCCCGAAAACTTTTGTCGGGCGCGAGCAAATTATCGGGAATCGATCGGCATGGCGTTTATTTCCTTTTTGATAAGGCGAGAACCCACGTCTATGTGGGGCAGACGACCAATGGCATCCACCGCATTGAGGACCATAATCGCACCAAGGAGTTCTGGGATATAGCTATCCTGTTCTTGGCGGATAATAAGACCTTTAACCTTGATTCCATCAGCGGGCTTGAGAAATTTTTGATTGAAAAAGCTAAGGAATCGGCAATTTACCAAGTGAAAAATGCCGTCGTTCCAAAGTTTCAAATCGACCCTTTTGACCTTCCAACCATCCAAGATTTTTATGGCGATATTTGCCTCATTATGGCGACGCTAGGATATCCATTGGAAACCGCGGAGGAAGACAAAGCAAAAGAAACCATTTACCACTGCCTCCGGAAGAATGCCGAAGCGAAAATGGCCATCAGGAGTGCCCAATATGTGGTTTTAAGTGGATCTAAGCTGAACCCCGTTGAGTCTCCTTCCATTCATCCTAGCGCCAGTACACTGAGAAAAAAACTAATCGCAGAAGGGAAACTGGACAAGGACTCTATGGTGTTACAGGTCGATGTTGCGTTCCCTTCGCCTAGCGCGGCTGCGGTATTCGTCTATGGCGCCTCTGCCAATGGCTGGACAGAATGGGTAGATGAAAGTGGTGCGACTATCGATAAAACCATAAGAAATAAGGATGTAACTAAGGAGAAGTAAAATGGCAACAAATCAAAATAACGCGAACATTGGGTTCGAAAAACAAATTTGGGATGCCGCATGTGTCCTCTGGGGACATATCCCAGCCGCCGAATACCGGCAGGTCATCATCGGCTTGATTTTCCTCAAATACATCTCGACAGCTTTCGACGCGAGACGGTTGCAACTGATTGAAGAAAACGATGATCCCGAAGACCGCGACGCCTATTTGGAAGAAAATATCTTCTATGTTCCCACTGAAGCAAGATGGTCGACCATTCAGAAAGACGCCCATAAACCTGAGATCGGCAAAACGCTAGATGATGCGATGCGTGCCATCGAAAGGGAGAACCCGACCCTTAAGAACGTTTTGCCCAAGAATTATGGCAATCCCGACCTAGACAAGAAAGTCTTAGGCGATGTTGTGGATATCTTCACTAATTTGGATATGTCCGATACCGATGGTTCCAAGGATTTATTGGGCAGAACCTATGAATATTGCATTGCCCAGTTTGCCGCGAAAGAAGGCAAAGGCGGTGGCGAATTCTATACGCCGTCTTCCATTGTTAAAACCTTGGTCGCTATTTTAAAACCGTTCGATAACTGCCGTGTTTACGATCCCTGCTGTGGTAGCGGTGGTATGTTTGTTCAATCGGAGAAATTCGTCGAAGCCCACTCCGGGAGGAGGGGCGCGATCTCCGTCTATGGTCAAGAAGCCAACAGCGATACCTGGAAGATGGCCAAGATGAACATGGCCATTCGCGGAATTGACGCGGACTTCGGCGAACACCACGCCGATACGTTTAGTAACGATCTTCACAAGAACTTGAAAGCTGACTTTATCCTCGCGAATCCTCCTTTTAACTACCATCCCTGGGGACAAGAGAACTTGCAAGATGATGTCCGCTGGAAATATGGACTCCCTCCTGCTAGCAACGCCAACTTTGCCTGGATCCAGCACATGATTCATCATCTTGCCCCCAATGGCAAAATCGGCCTTGTTTTAGCCAATGGCGCGGTTTCTTCTCAGTCTGGCGGTGAAGGCGAGATCCGAAAGAGAATCATTGAGGCAGATTTGGTTGAAGGCATCATCGCGATGCCGACGCAGCTTTTCTACTCCGTCACCATTCCAGTCACCCTTTGGTTCATTTCCAGAAATAAGAAGCAGAAAGGGAAAACCCTCTTTATCGACGCAAGAAAGATGGGCTTTATGTCCGACCGCACCCACAGAGACTTTACGCAGGACGACATTGATTTGTTAGCATCCACGTTTGAGAAGTTCCAAAACGGAGAAGAGGTTGATGCCAAAGGCTTTGCCAAGGTCTCCACGACAGCGGATATTGCAGCGCAGGATTACGTTTTGACTCCCGGCCGTTACGTCGGGGTAGAAGAAGTTGAAGAAGACGGGGAGCCCTTTGAAGAAAAAATGACTAGGCTTACAAAAGAACTGGCTGGGCTTTTTGAGGAATCTCATAAACTGGAAGAGGAAATTCGTAAGAACCTGAAGGCGATTGGGTATGAAATGTAAGCTTTCGGAATATATACTTGGCGATATAGTGACCGGCGTTATTGATCGACGGGGAGTAACTCCAAAAAAGCTTGGAGGCGACTGGTCGGACCATGGCTTTCGTGCTATTTCTGCCAAGAATATTAAGAATGGCAGGTTAGTAGAGGAAGACCAGATCAGGCTCGTTTCCGAAGAGATGTATAAAAAATGGATGCCGATAGAGATTTCGAGAAACGATATTTTAATAACTTCGGAAGCGCCTTTTGGTGAAACTTTGTTATGGGATTCAGACGAAAAAATCGTTGCTTCCCAACGAATCTTTGTCCTAAAAATAAAGCCTGAGTTTGATCCCGCTTATTTATTCTATTATATGTCTTCGCGCCCCTTTAAGTGCGAATTGGAAGCTCGTTCGACAGGGAC
>JAGAHY010000086.1 GCA_017626815.1 Bacilli bacterium
AGCGACGTGTCGGTAGAATCTTCGTTGTCGCCGGTAAAAAGCGAGCGAAGCGCATCACCAAAATCATAGAGGAACGTTCCGCCCATGACGGTATCTAAATCAAGCACGCAGGAAACTTCTCCCGTCGACTTATGGAAAGCAACGTTATTGATCTTGGGATCATTATGGGTGACCGAAGGACGGATTTCGCCTTTTTCTAAAGCGCCCACGAGCAATGAGTAGTCATCTTTACGTGAGAGGAGGAACTCAATTTCTTCTGCACAAGACTCCGCACGCTGCTTCGGGTTGGCCTCTAAAATGGCCGCGAATGCATCGAAGCGCTTTGCAGTGTTATGGAAATCCGGAATGACGTCGACAATTTTGCTTACATCAATGTCGGATAAGCCGTCATGAAATTGTCCAAAGCCTTCCGCGGCCTTGGTGACCATGTCGAGGCTAGGAACCTTTTCATAGCACACGGAGTCCTCGATGAACTCGTAGCCACGATAATAGCCTTCTTCCGTATGAATATAGGGTTTCCCGTCTTTTGCTTTAACGACCGTGAGGGTGGGGATGCCCTTCTTTCTGAGGTGTTCCGTGACGTAGACAATGTTGTTCATCAAGGCATCGACATCGGGGAAGACCACATTATTGATGCGTTGAAAAATGTAACGCTTGGCCGTGGTCTCCGCGACATAGGTTTTGTTGATGAGACCGTTGCCAAACGGTTCAAAGCGAACGAGTTCTCCATCGAGAACAAAACAATCGAGAATGTCTTTCATTCGTTTACCTCTTAATCGCGGGCAAGGAGGCCGCGGCGATGGACTGACCGACGCGCCTCATCGATTCGCTCGGCATCGTTAAATGGAACGAGGCATATTCGGGGAAGTCCGAAGCTAAAGTTTCTTTCGCGACGCTTAAGATAATGTCGCCGCCTTTGCCCGAGGTAACGCGTCCAAGAAGTAGCACATGCTTAATTTCATAGAACTCTGCATAAAAGCCAAGGGCATAAGCAAGATAGACGCCGATGGACTCAAAGATTTTTGCAGCCCGTTCGTCTCCTTTTTCTAAAAGACCCTGGATATACGATAGTTTTTCGGCCAAAGTGAGGTTTTCGTCGAGTTCAATTCCCGCGGGTTTTGCCAGTTTGATGACCGCGTCTTGGGACAAGTATTTGCAACCGACGCCATAGTCTTTCGACCACTCGTCCACCATCGAATCGGGGTTGAAGTCCAGAGGCACGAAAGCCAGTTCGCTAAACCATCCCGGAAGATTGCCGTTATGATCCACATAACCACCAGCCTCAGAAGTACCCATAGAGATGCCTAAAACGCAGTTATCTTTGAGATCGACCGCACCCGCTAGAGCGGTGACATCGCCATCGTTAGCCACGACATAAGGAATCGGGTGACCGAGCTCTTTGGCGAGGCGATTGACGCAGTTTACGTAGGCATATTTCACCAGTTCAAAGTCTTTCTTGGGGACCTTGATGAAGATTGAGGAGACCATTGGGCGGTCGGTGACAATAACTCCAGCCGTAGAAATGCCGAGGGCGTCAACGTCGCCACCGAGGCGTTCCACGCCGACTTTCATGGCCTTATAGATGTTTTCATAGTGGTAATTGATGTCTTCGTTAAGCTTGGGCAGCCAAACGATTTCCTCGCTGGAAATGACTTCACCGTTAACCACCGCTGAGACCTTGATGTCGCTGCCGCCGGCATCAAAACCGATGCGGCGTCCATCGAGATGACCGCCAGCTTCTTCGCTGGAGGCTACTTCTTGGGGAATGGTATCGAGGGTGCATTCCACTACTTCCACCTCGCGTTCGAAGGTGGTGCTCCAGAAATCGTAGTCAAATTCACGCAGACCGCCTTTGCGATAATAGTCTTTAATCGCAAGGTAGACGGGATGCGAGCCAGCGATGTAGATCTTGAATCCGCCAATGATCCAAAGGATGGATTTGATTAGTCGTTCCGTGATGAGAGCGTTGCGCTCGTCGTCGACACCATCGGCAAAAATATCGAATTCTCTGCGGTAAATGTATCCGCCGGCGCGTTCTACCGCGACGATGAGGTGCTGTTTGTCTTGCTGCTTGGCAACGTCTTCGTTGAATTTTCGAAGTTCGACAATCGCAGGGCGAAATCCAGGGTCTAAAACGGGTTTTCTCATTATTTGACTCTCTTTCCAAGTTTATAAACTTCCTTCACGTGAAGGGTTTCATCTAAGAGAACGACGTCGGCAAGTTTTC
>JAGAHY010000087.1 GCA_017626815.1 Bacilli bacterium
TGAGGTCAACGTGGGGCGCGGGCGCTGCGATATCCTAGTCACCCCTAAGGCTCTGCATGGCGTCGGTATGGTTTTGGAAATCAAGCAAAGCAACGCGAAGAAAGAACCTTCGCGAACCAATCTGGAGAAAATCGCCCAAAGCGCGCTTTCGCAGATTAAGGAAAAAGACTATGGCGAGGAACTTTCCTCGCGCCGCTGCGACAAAAAAATCTATTATGGACTCTCGTTTTATCAGAAAAACGTGGCTATCGCCGTCGATGTCGAAGAGTAGACGCATCGGCAAAATACACCCATTCTACGTAGCATTTATCCTTTCCGTTGATTGAATTTTCCCGCCTTGCTTTAGCCTATAGTTAGGCAAAAACCTTAAGCGTACCCATATCCTATCTTGGAATTTCGTGTATCTGCTTAACGATGATAAGGACATAATAACCATCTTGATAATAGCCTCAAGGAAAGACTAGCCGCGGCGAGAAGCCTCGACGAAGTAAAAGACATCTTCGAGGACCGTTCCGATATCGACGCGGAACGGGCGTGGATGGAAATCGAAAGCCATCATTCCAACAAGGCGGAGAAACTCGATCTACAAGAACTAGAGGGCGTCAGCGGTGAGTTCCATGATTGGCAAAAGGAAGGGTGGGCGGCCACCTGCGAATGGGATTCCTGGTGTGTCGGTAATGACACCTGCATCTTCTTCGATGTCACGTACTACAATTCTGGACCACCCGCCCCGATGGCCATGAACGTGAATACGAGGGCGAACCGGGTCACATCCGCTGCCGCAGGTGCGGTGCCCCTGACGATATTTTCGTTGGATAATTGTCCGTAGGCACACTACCCTTAAGCATTAAGGGCGCATTTGGAATAAACTGACGATACAGAAATGGGATCCAAACGGGTGATTCCCCTTTCTTTTGCGTCCTTTTCCGAGAGCGTTGAAAGGCATTCGGCAAGGCAAAAAGCCGGCTTGGTTTCGGTTTCGAAGCTATCCCAGAACCGTCCTCCAACAGTCTACAACCTTTTTAGTAACATTCGGTGGTTTTTGGGTAGCAAGCGGGTAACATTCGGTGGTTTTTGGGTAGCAAGCGGGTAACATTCGGTGGTTTAAACTGTTTTCTGCGACAAAATTATTCGATAAAAGGCCAGCTAGACTATAATATGCCAGTTATATGAAGTTCGTCTTGATCATCGTCTTCGGTTTGCTCCTTGCCATCGCCATCCCCGTATTGGTGGTGACCCTCATTAATAGAAAGCATCGGCTGAAAACCTATGTTAAGGCTATCGTGATCCCGATATCCTCCATCGTCTTGATCACCTCCTTCACGTTGCTTTATTTCGCTTTCAATTACCACGCCAAGGATGAGGCCAAATCCTATTTAAAAAGCGATGACGACGTCGCTTTCGTCGAGGAAAGAGACTGGTATTGCTTTGACCATCGAAGCAGTGATGGAAACGCGGTCATCTTCTATGCCGGGGCGAAGGTCGACCCGCTCGCCTATTCTCCCTTATGCAGCAAACTCGCCCACCAAGGGGTGGATGTCTACATGATCAAGTCGCCTCTATATTTCCCCCTTCTTAGCGTGAATGCCGCGGATGGAGTGGTGACGCTAAATAAATACCCTAACCTTTATCTGATGGGACATTCCTTAGGCG
This sequence comes from Bacilli bacterium, assembly GCA_017626815.1. Lineage (GTDB taxonomy): Bacteria > Bacillota_I > Bacilli_A > RFN20 > CAG-826 > Alloenteromonas. Next base: position 1,654 of record JAGAHY010000087.1, read on the forward strand.
GGACCGTCGCCTCCTTGTATTTATCTAGCCATGACGATGATGTTTTTAAAGGAATCATCTTCTTGGCCAGCTATCCCAACAAGAAATTGAAGGATTCGCTTCGTTGTCTTTCCCTTTATGGGACGAACGATAAGGTCCTAAGCCAAGAAGAATACCAAAAGAACAAAAACAATTTCCCTAGCGCGGCCAAGGAGATTGTCATCGAAGGGGGCAACCACGCCTGCTTCGGCGACTATGGGGCGCAGCGCGGCGATGGCGTGGCCTCGATTAGCCAAGAAAAGCAGACCGACATTGTCGTTAACGCGGCCATCGGTCTTATCATGAACGCTTAAGCGGGAAGTAGGGTATTCTCCACCTCTTGGGGTGCGTTGAGCACCAAGAAAAGCAATCCAAAGCGAGGCAGGCGAAATCCGCTACCTTTTTAGGCTTGCTCGACCGAGATGGCAACTTCGAATTCAGGGGCGATGGGCACGCGCAAAACGTGGCGTTTTTTAAAAAATAATGGACTTTTACGATGGCTTTTCCAATAAGGGGAGCTTTTTGGAGTCCTTTGTTTTGCATGAGGATTTAGAGTTTTACGGTGGCCTATGGCGTTCCGAACTATTTCGTTATCGGTCGCCTCTATGTCCTTATTCGCCGCCTATGACCAGGTGTTTTGAATGCTTTTTTCGTTGCCTGAGAAATATTTTCCATCTTTTTTGTCAAATTCGTCCCCTTTCTGTCTATAGGTTAAGGGAAGGGAGTTTTTATGAATGACGTAAAAAAGAGAATAAAAGCACAGACAAACATTGTGGTGCGCCAAGTTCGTTGCCTCGCCGACGACGCGGCTTTCAACGCCGCCCTTTCCAACAATCCGCCGCTAGCTAAGGCCATTCTCGTGCCGATCCTTGGGCGAAGCGATTTCGAGGTCAAAAAAGTGAAGACCCAATTCGTCGTGGAGGGCCATGGGGGCCATGGCGTGCGTTTTGACTGCTTATTGCGCTTCGATGATGGCACGTATTGCGACCTTGAGATGCAAAAAAGCAGTGGCGAAATGAACAAAGAGCGGGTTATGGCCTACCAAGATAGCTTAGGCAAACTGACGTTAAGGGCGGGGATGGATTATAAGCGGCGTAAGCCATCGTTACTGGTCATTATCAATAACGGGGACATCATGGAGGATAACCTTCCCCTGTACGAGATCCGTCCGGTCGTCCTACAGACGGGAAAAGTCTTCTATGACAAAAGCGCCATCTACATCGCCAACCTAAAACACAAGGACGGCTCTACCGAATTAGGGAGGCTGATGACGGATTTGGAATGCGAGGAGCCAGAGAAAATGCATTTCGCCCCTCTCCGGAAGGGGCTAGAGATGGTAAAATCAAAGGGAGGTAAGAA
>JAGAHY010000088.1 GCA_017626815.1 Bacilli bacterium
GATCGCCTCCTTTAGGCAATGAAATTGTAGCCCATCCCGTCGAGTGGACGCCATTAAAAAAGTCACGTCCAAGAAAAAGCCCAGAAAAAATGGCTGAAATTTTTATTTCCTAAATTTTGGACATGACTTTTTTATTTAACCCGAAATTGGAGGACTGTAAAAAAGCAAAAATCGAAATATTAATCCGTGTTTTGCCGAGTTGCTGAAAAAAAGAACCGGATTTTAGCCGGTTCTTTGGGGGTGTCTTTTGAATTATTCGACGGTGACAGACTTGGCGAGGTTGCGCGGTTTGTCAACATCAAGGCCCTTTGTGACAGCCACGTAATAGGCGAAGATCTGTAGGGGGATGACCAGCAAACTGGCAGCGAAGTGAGGATCGATCGAAGGGACGGACACCAAGTTATCGACGTTCTTCTTCACGTTCTCTTCGCCAGACATATCGATGCCGAGAACGGTGGCGCCACGAGCTTTGACCTCGACGATGTTGGAAACGGTCTTTTCGATAAGCTCAGGCTGAGAGAGAATGCCTACTACGAGAGTATTCTGCTCGATGAGGGAGATGGTGCCATGCTTGAGTTCGCCAGCGGCATAAGCCTCGGAGTGGATGTAGGAGATTTCTTTTAACTTCAGGGAGCCTTCGAGGCCGACAGCATAGTCGATGCCGCGTCCAATGAAGAAGACATCGCTGGCGTTTGCGTTGCGGTTTGCCAAGCGTTGTAAGGCTTGCTTCTTTTTGAAAATATCCTCAATTTTCGAAGGAATTGACTGAATTTCGGCAATATAGCCCTTGTATTGATCTTCGCTGAGCTTGCCCTTTGCGGCCGCAAGGTTCAACGCCAAGCAATACATGGCGATCAACTGTGCGCTATAGGCTTTCGTCGTGGCGACGGAGATCTCAGGCCCAGCGACGGTGTAGAAGGGGTGATCGGCTTCGCGGGCGATGGATGAGCCTAACACGTTGACGACGGCGACTGTCTTAACGCCACATGCTTTGGCTTTACGCAAAGCGGCAAGGGTATCCGCGGTCTCACCGGATTGGGAGATGACGACGAGGAGGCTATTGGGGCTGAATGGGAAATTGCGGTAGCGCATTTCCGAGGCAAGCTCGACGCGCGCTTCCACGCCAGCTAAGTCTTCAATGACATATTGCGAGGCCATGCCCACGTGCCATGCGCTTCCACAGGCGGCGATATACACCTTATCAATGGCCCTTAATTCTTCGGGGCTTAATCCAATGCTGGTTAGGTCGATGATGCCATCGCGAAGAACGCTGTTAAGCGTATCGGTGACGGCTTTGGGCTGCTCCATGATCTCTTTCATCATGAAGTGGCGGTATCCGCCTTTAGCGGCGGCAGTGGGGTCCATGTCGACGTGGACGAGATCGTTGTGAATCTCCTCCATATCGATATTATAGAATTTGACACCAGTCGCTTCGGCGACGGCGCATTCCTCATTTCCGATGTAATAGACGTCGTTGACGTATTTGATGATCGCAGGGACATCGGAGGCGATATAGGTTTCGCCTTCTTTGACACCGATGATCATCGGGGAATCCTTACGCGCTAGATAGATGCGCTCCGGATCACATTTAAACATAATGGCCAAGGCATAGGAACCGCGGATACGCAACATGGCGTGCGTGACGGCATGTAAGGGCCCTAATTGATATTTATCTAAATAGTATTCGACGAGGTTAATCGCGATTTCCGTATCGGTTTGCGAGTAGAAGCGGAAGCCGTGACGTTCCAATTTGGTGCGCAATTCGACGTAATTTTCGATGATTCCGTTGTGAACGCCGACAACGGTTTCGCGCATGGAGATATGAGGGTGAGCATTATCTTCGCTAGGTTCGCCATGGGTCGCCCAGCGGGTATGTCCGATACCGATGGTACCAGGAAGTGCCTTGCCGCCATCGGTCTTATCGATGAGCTCCTGCAATTTGCCTTTGGCTTTAGCGATGCTAAATTCGCCGTTATTAATGACGGCGATACCGGCGGAATCGTAACCGCGATATTCTAATTTCCCAAGCCCATCCAATAGGATAGGACCGGCTTGTTTATTGCCAACATAGCCTACAATTCCACACATAAAAACTCCAATCTAGACGTCTCAAGGGACATCAGTAAAGACGATGGAGGGCTGAGCATTCTCTGTTATTCCATCGCTGGAACTTTTTATCTACTCTGTCGGTCCCTCGACCGTGCTGGCATCCGCCGAATCTTTCGATGACCAGCAACCTCGTCAACTATATTTCAAGTCCAGGCGCTTAATAAAGGGGCAGGTCCCCCTTATCTGCGGCAATTATACCTATAGCCTTCGAGGTGGCAAGAAGATTAAAAAGTGCAAAAATTGCCTTTTTCGCCTTTTTTCGAAAGCCATTTCGACACTGCCGACTGCGTTTTACCATGGAAAACATTATTTCCTCGTGCGATACACGCGCGAGCATATTAAAATAATTGTTATGAAAAGAACCTTAGTTTTATCCGCTTTTTTGGCACTTTTGGTCTTTTGTGGCGGAAATCCTGTTACATCTGTAATTTCCAGCTCAGATTCCTCAAGCGAATCTTCTTTTATTCCTTCAAGTGCAGTTTCGATTCTTGATACTAACTCTTCAGAAACTGCAAAAACTGCAATTTTGGTATCTTCTACCAGCGAAGAACAATCCGTTGAAGAGACGCCTCTTTCGCCTATGGACGAGCCGCTTGTTGGCAAACAATACTACCTGAACCACATCGGTGATATTTATGGCGCTTGGCAACAATACCGTGGAAAAGGAGTGACAATTGCCGTCATTGACGTAGGTTTTAATCCTTATCACGAGGATCTGACATTCGCTGATGGCACGTCAAAGGTCTTGCCGCAATCGGCCAGCTTTTCTGTTCGCGATGGCCAAGTCACCACCGAAATAGGGGTTGAGAAAACGGTGAACATGGGGGAATCTCATGGAACTTTTTGTGCCGGCGTGGCGGCAGCGGGGCTAAACGGCAAAGGTGTTATTGGTGTAGCCCCTGAAGCAAGTTTATTGCTGCTGAAGACTGATTTGAGGCCTAAATCGATCGCCGCTGCGTTTCGTTATGCCGCCGATAATGGGGCTAGGATTATCACGATTTCTATCGGTTCATACTACGATTATGGCGGCGATTTGATCGATGATGGTTCTGACTTAGGGACGGCATTCGACGACTCGGTCAACTATTGCTATTCCAAGGGGGTTGTCATTTGCTCTGCAGCTGGCAACGGTGGATTAGACAATAAACCGACAGAATACACGTTCCCAGGCTGCGTGGACCATATTATTGGCGTCGGTGGCTTGGCCGCAAACTCTTCTCAAGAAGTCTGGTCCGGAAGTAGCTATAACTCTTCCTCGGTGTTTCAATTCGCGGATGTATTTGCGCCCGCTGATCAAATGGTTGGATGCTGTCATTATGAAGGCAAAAACTATGATAGCGGTTGGAACGGAACCTCTTTTGCTTCTCCGATTGTTGCTGGTATGGCTGCATTATATTTTGAAAAATATCCCGCAAAAACCAATCAAGATTTCGAAAATGACCTCTATCGTAGCTGCGTGGCGTTAAACTCCGCGGTCATTACGAACGACCAAGATGGTTATGGCCGCGTGGATGTCGGTAAACTGTTGGGCATTGAAACAAAGCCCTCAGTTAAGGTGCGCGTAAAGACTTCTTGGAACTCTTGCTATGCTTACATCTGGAACGATGTCAAGCTAACTGAGGATAAGTCATGGCCAGGGATAGTGATGGAAAAAGTCGGCGCGACCTTTGTGGTTACCATTGATGCGGCTTCCTTCGATTCGGTGATCTTCACCCAGGGACAAGACGGGCCGCAAAGCATCGATATCGCTCTTTCTAGTTTTTACGACGAAGCAATCTATGACCTCACGTCTGCGACCCATTATGGGAAATTGCTCATCGGCGACTACATTCGATAACGTGATTTCCTAGTGGTGATTTCTCGTTTTTCGCGCATGATATATTGTTGAGCACTTGGAGGTATCCTTATGTATTTAGACGGGCAGAAGAGACGCTTCGGCTTTGGTTGTATGAGACTTCCCATGAAGGGCGATGAGGTGGATTTGGAGCAATTCCGCTCCATGACCGATACCTTCATCGCGAAGGGATTCACTTATTTTGATACGGCACACGGTTATATCAATGGCAAATCCGAACTGGCTATTAAGGAATGTCTTACCTCTCGTTACCCACGCGAGAGCTACTCCTTGACCAACAAATTGACCGAGCCTTATTTCCACAAGGAAGAGGATATTGTTCCGTTTTTTATGTCCCAGCTAGAACGGTGCGGGGTGGAATATTTTGACTATTATTTGATGCACGCGCAGAACGAGCGTAACTTCGAACACTTCAAGAAGTGCCGCGCTTATGAGACGGCGTTCGAGTTGAAAGAGAAGGGATTGATCCACCATGTGGGCATTTCCTTCCATGATACCGCGGAAGTGCTGGACAAGATTTTGACGGCTTATCCCCAAATCGAAGTGGTTCAAATCCAGTTTAATTACCTCGACTACGAATCGCCTACCATGCAAAGTAGGGCCTGCTATGAGGTATGTCAAAAACATGGCAAACCCATCATTGTCATGGAGCCGGTTAAAGGCGGAACGTTGGTAAACTTACCCGATGACGCCAAGAAGGTTTATGACGATTTAGGAGGGGGTTCGTATGCCTCATATGCCCTTCGCTTTGTCTTAGACTTCCCACAGATTGCAATGGTGCTTTCGGGCATGTCCAATCAAGAGCAGATGGATGACAATGTCCATTCGACGGCGGATCCGATTCCCTTAAGTGAAAAGGAACTAGAAGCCATCATCAAAGTCCGCAACATCCTGACTTCGGCAAAAACCATACCGTGCACCAACTGTCATTACTGCATCGAAGAGAACCATTGCCCCAAAGGCATCCTTATCCCGGACATCTTCGCGGCCTATAATTCCAAAATGATGTTCCGTGACTGGACGGCCCGTTCCATCTATCAAAACCATTTGATTAAGGATGGACATGGCAAAGCCAGCGATTGCATCAAGTGCGGCATGTGCGAAAAAGTCTGCCCGCAAGGATTGTCCATCCGTGACTTGCTTGTAGAGGCAAAAAAGGAATTCGAGGATTAAGTTATCTAATCTTACGATAAATATGAACCTGCGTTTGGTATCCATTATCCATCACAGGTTCTTTTTTCTCGACGAGCTCAAAGTCTTCGCGCTCATCCATGTTGACGAAGAAGACCTCGGCTTCGCCATCCGCGGAAACTTTGTTTAGCCACACTTCGTCAACGTAGGGCAACATCTGACGATAGATGGAGGCCCCACCGATGATAAAAACATCATTATCTGCGCAATTCGCGCGGATTTGTTTTAAAAATTCATCAAAGGAATGAACATTAACCACATCTTCATAGTTGTGGGTTTCGTCTTGCGATAAGACGATATTGACGCGGTCTTTTAACGGCTTTTGCTTAGGGAAAGATAGGAGGGTATTTTCGCCCATGGCGACGACATGTCCTAAAGTGGAGGCCTTGAAAAACGCCATGTCGGCAGGGAGACGGAACAGCAATCCGTTACGCTTTCCGATGCCGTAATTTTGATCGCAGTTGAGGATAGAAATAATCTTGCTCATATAGCTACCGGAATTTTCTCCTCTAAGGTCTCGTATTCGTAATCAATGAGCTTGAAGTCATCGACGGTGAAGTCATAGAAGTTCTTCACGTCAGGGTTCATCCAAAGCTTCGGCGCCTTGTGAGGGGTTTTGGCGATGACCTTGCGAACTAAGGGCTCATGACGGTCGTAGATGTGGGCGTCTGCGATGACGTGCATCAATGTTCCAACCTTTAATCCGGAGACTTGGGCGAACATATGCATCAGCAAGGCATATTGAAGAACGTTCCAGTTGTTGGCGGTGAGCATGTCATTGCTCCGCTGGTTGAGAATGCCATTAAGTGTGTCCCCAGTGACGTTAAAAGTCATGGAGTAGGCGCAGGGATAAAGGTTCATCTCATGGAGGTCTTCGAAGTTATAAATGTTGGTCATGATGCGGCGGGAGTGGGGGTTGTTCTTCAGGTCGAAAAGAACCCGGTCCACTTGGTCGAATTCCCCTTCGGGATAGATAGACTTCTTCGCGAGTTGGTAACCATAGGCTTTGCCGATAGAGCCAGATTCATCCGCCCACGAATCCCAGATTTTGGAATTCAAATCATGGATGTTATTCGATTTTTTCTGCCAAATCCAAAGGATTTCGTCCAAACAGGATTTGAAAGCGGTCCTGCGGATGGTGAGAATGGGCAATTCTTCTTGCAAGTTATAGCGGTTGACGATGCCGAATAACTTCCGAGTGTGAGCGGGGGTCCCATCGTCCCAATGCGGACGAACGGGATAGGCTTCATCCGAAAATCCATGCTCGAGGATATCGGTCATATTTTGAATGAAAATGGTATCTGCTTTACTCATGCCGATTATTATAGAGGGCGTAAGAAGAAACGCCATCTAGTTTCTATATAAACTAGAAGATTGTGATGTGCTAATATTGAATCATGAAGAAAAAGATCCTATGTCTCGCCTTCTTATCCGCCGTCACGCTTCTTTCTTGTGGCGGATCTTCGAGCTCCTCGGAAACGACGGTTTCTTCTTCCAGCAGCGAAGAGGCGGTGCTTCCCTATTATAAAGGCGGCATCCGCGGCGACTTTGATATTCGCCTTGGCACCATCGTCAATGACAAAGATACCGATATCACGGTTCATATAGAAGACTTGGAGGCCGAGCTTTTTGGTGATTATCCGATGGAGGCTTTCCATAGCATTTTCGATTACGATTACTACCAACTTGCCAATATCTATGGGAAAACTTGGATGGACACCATGACCATTTCTACGGTTCGAGGGGCAAGTGAAGTGGATTATAAATACCGCGGGGTAGAAATCCCATTTTCTTCAAAAGAAGGCGCGTTTTACGTAGATTTAACACGCATTGACCTATCAGATTTAAATATTCAGAGTGGCAAATATTATTTTCAGGACGCCTACGCTTTTCTTAACTGGGAGACCTTTGCCACCATCCGTGACGCCATATCCATGGTATCGTTTGACGTTAGCACGATTCTAGACGCGGCGAATGATTATCCTATCATCGAAGAAGCCGTTAACATGACGCCCGTGGACAAGCGTCATTATCAACTGACACTATCTTTGGATAGTAAAGTTCTATCCTCTCTTGCCTCGTTTCTTTCTGGCGCGGATCAAGCCCAAATGGAGGAGACATTAAACCAACATATTCGGTTCTTGGATGGCTGCGATATCCATTTGACCTATGATGCTTTGACGATGGAAATGGATAATTTCGGTATTACTCTTGCTTTCGAACCCCTATTAGGCGAAGAGGCATCTTTAAATGAGACAAAACTGAAATCGATGAGCCTTACCCTCGGCCTTACATTATATTGGCAGGGGTGCGATTCGTTTGAGATGCCTGATTTAGAAGGATATGAGCCCTTTCCTGCGGATTTGTTCGGAGAGGATTCGGAGAATTAACCATGGATTTTTCAGGTTTAGAGAAGCTTTCTTTAGTTGATTTTGACGATAATTTGACCGCGACGTTATTTATGGCCGGCTGTCCCTTCCGTTGCCCTTTTTGCCACAATGGCGATTTAGTGCTGCATCCCGAAACGGCGGAGATTATTCCATTTCAGGAAATCATGGAATACTTGACGAAACGCCGCGGCGTATTGGATGCGGTTTGTATCTCTGGCGGAGAACCCACTTTGATGCCGGACCTAGAGGAAAAGATCCGGGCGATTCGGGAATTAGGATATTTGATTAAACTAGATAGCAACGGCTGTCGCCCCGAAGTGCTCAAAGACCTTGTATCCAAAGGCTTGATTGACTATATCGCGATGGATATCAAAAACTCGCTAGGTAAATACGCCTTGACCTGTGGGGTAGAAGTGGACTTAGAGAAAATCCAAGAGTCCATCCGTTTCATTATGTCTTGCGGGGTCGGGTATGAATTCCGAACGACCATCATCGATGGTTTCCATGATTACAGCGATTTCGACAAAATGGGCAAACTAATCGATGGGGCGAACCGTTATTATTTGCAGAAATATGTGGATTCCCCCAATTGCATTAAGCATAGTTTTCGCGAAATAAGTCCGCAAAAAGCCAAGGAATTTGGGGCAATAATAAAAGCCTACGTGAAATTCGTAGGCTTCCGTGGTTACGAGATTAACGATTGAGATAGTTGTTGGCTTCTAAGGCCGCGATAGCTCCATCGTTGGTCGCGGTGACGACTTGACGGATGTTCTTGACGGTGCAGTCGCCAGCGGCGAATAGCCCTGGCGTTCTTGTTTTCTGCCCTTTTTCGACGATGATGAAGCCTTTGGGGTCGAGGTCCACGACTTCGGTGAATGCCTCGTTATGAGGCTCCTGGCCGATGCAGATGAAGGCGCCTTTGACAGGGACGGTGACTTCCTCGTTGGTGCCGGTATCTTCAAAGATGACGGCCTCGAGTTCATCTTTGCCCAGGAATTGTTTCGTGGAGAGATTATGGCGGTAGCTGATATTCGGCACTTTTTTCATTTTCTCGATGAGGATGTCATCGGCGAAGAATTTGTCGAATAGCGTGGCCACGAAGACGTGGGAGGAGGTATCCGCGAGAGAGATCGCGTATTGCAAGGCGGTATTCGCGTCGCCGATGATGACAACGTCCTGCCCAGCGAAGAAGGAGCCGTCGCAAACCGCGCAATAGGAGATGCCATGCCCCGTCAATTGTTCTTCGCGGGGGAGCCCTAGGTGCTTATGGGTGCAGCCGGTGGCGATGATGACGGTCTTCGCGTCATACATGTTAAAGTTGGTTTTGACGCGGAAGATATCGACATCCTTGGTGACACTTTGCACGTCTTCAAGTTCGAATTCCGCGCCTAAATCGGTGATTTGTTCAAAGAGTTGATCCGCGAAATCAGAACCCGAAATGGATTTGATGGAGGGGTAGTTTTCTAGCCTTGGGGATTTTGCGATTTGCCCGCCAATCGAGTCTTTTTCCAGCAAAAGCACGCTTTTTCCAGCGCGCAAGAGGTATAAGGCGGCGGTCATTCCGGCGGGGCCGCAGCCGATGATGATGCTATCGTACATGAGTATCTCCTTTTAGCGGAATAAGGCCCCTTGTGGAAGGAGCCTTATCGCATTGTTGGTGTTATGGAATCTTATTGCGCAACCTTCGAAGCTTCAATGAAACCTTTGATGAGGGATGCGTTTTCGAAGACGCGGTAGCCGCTTCCTTCGGGGACGATGAGGGTCGGGGCTTGTTTGATGTGGAATTGGTCGACGAGGTCGCGATTGGTCGCGGCATCGATTTGGGTGTAACGGACACCCGCTTTATCCAAGAGCATCTTCGCCATCTTGCAGTTGGGGCAAGTGGGAGAGGTGAAGAGGAGAAGGCCAGTCACCTTGGTTTCGGGCTGGGCACGACGATCCGTCTCGTTGGCGCAGGTGGCGCCTTCTTCGACGTGGGGTTCTTGGTTTTCGTTGATGACGTAAGTCTTACGCATGTTGAATTCCTGAACCTTGCCGGCGTTCCAGTTCTTGACCGGACGGTAGTAACCGGTGATACGGGAATAGACTTCCGTTTCCTTACCACAGGTCGGGCAACGATATTGCTCGCCGGTGATGTAGCCATGATCGGAGCAGACCGAGTAGGTCGGGGACATCGTGTAGTAGGGCAATTTGTAGTTGTAAGCGATCTTACGGACCAACTTCATGCAGGATTCCCAATTGGGAAGGCACTGGCCAAGGAAGGCATGGAAGACGGTGCCAGAGGTGTAGAGGGTCTGGAAACGGTCTTCGATATCGAGGGCCGCGAAGATGTCATCGGTATAGCCGACGGGCAAGTGGCTGGAGTTGGTGTAGTAGGGGGTTTCACCGGTCTTGGAAGCGGTGATGATATCGGGGTAACGCTGCTTATCGTGCTTGGCAAGACGGTAAGAGGTGGATTCCGCCGGGGTCGCCTCAAGGTTATAGAGGTCGCCATATTGCTCCTGATAGTCGGAGAGGCGGGTACGCATATGGTTAAGAACTTCTTCGGTGAATTCTTGGGCTTCACGGTGGGTGAGGTCCTTGCCGATCCATCTGGCGTTGAGGCAGGCTTCGTTCATGCCAACGAGGCCGATGGTGGAGAAGTGGTTGTTGAAGGTTCCCAGATAATGCTTGGTATAAGGGTATAAGCCAGCATCGAGGAGTTTGGAGACGGTCTGTCTCTTCACTTTCAAGGAACGGGCGGAGATGTCCATCAAACGGTCGAGACGGGCATAGAAGTCTTCGCGGTCGGTCGCCAAATAAGCAATGCGGGGCATGTTGATGGTGACGACGCCGATGGAGCCAGTGGATTCGCCAGAACCGAAGAAACCACCGGATTTCTTACGCAATTCACGAAGGTCGAGGCGGAGACGGCAGCACATGGAGCGCACGTCGCTAGGCTTCATATCGGAATTGATGTAGTTGGAGAAGTAGGGGGTACCATACTTCGCGGTCATGGTAAAGAGAAGTTTATTGTTCTCGGTCGGGGACCAGTCGAAGTCACGGGTGATGGAGTAGGTCGGGATCGGGTATTGGAAGCCACGGCCGTTGGCGTCACCTTCGATCATGGTTTCAATGAAGGCCTTGTTGACCATCGCCATCTCTTCTTTGCAATCCGCATAGGTGAAGTCCATTTCCTGGCCGCCGACGATGGCGGGAAGATTGGCCATATCATCGGGGACGGTCCAATCCAACGTGATGTTGGTGAAGGGGGATTGAGTGCCCCAGCGGGAAGGCGTGTTGACCCCATAGATAAAGGATTGGATGCACTGCTTCACTTCTTTATAGGTGAGGCCATCCGCCTTAACAAACGGAGCGAGATAGGTATCGAAGGAGGAGAAGGCCTGAGCGCCAGCCCATTCGTTTTGCATGATGCCAAGGAAGTTGACCATCTGGTTGCAGAGGGTCATGAGGTGGCGAGCAGGGGAGGAAGTGATTTTGCCCGGGACGCCGCCAAGTCCTTCTTTGATTAATTGCTTTAAGGACCAACCAGCGCAATAACCGGTCAACATGGAGAGATCGTGGATGTGGATGTCGGCGTTGCGGTGGGCGTCGGCGATTTCCTTGTCATAGACTTCGGAGAGCCAATAGTTGGCGGTGACGGCGCCGGAGTTGGAGAGAATCAAACCGCCGACGGAATAAGTGACGGTGGAGTTCTCTTTGACGCGCCAGTCAGCGACGCGGAGATAGGAATCGACGACATTCTTGAAGTCGATGTTGGTGTTTTTGACGGTGCGGATCGCAGCGTGTTTGGCGCGGTAATCCATATAGGACTTCGCGACCTCGACATAACCGGTCTGAATTAAAACGATTTCGACGGCATCCTGGATATCTTCAACGCCGATGACTTCGTTCTTAATCTTCTTATTTAATGCGCTGGTGACGCGAAGAGCCAAAAGCTCGATGACGTCCGCGGTGACTTCCTGGTGTTCCGCCTTGAACGCGCGCTCTAAAGCGCTAGAGATTTTCTTCAGATCGAAGGCGACTAATGATCCGTCTCTTTTACTGACTTGTAACATACTTTTCCTCCCGTAAATGGTCTCTGTAGCGAGGGCTTTAAAAAGCCATTCGATACTCTCGTACAATCCTTACTACAAAGGGTGTCAAAGACCTTCCTCGGGTCTTGCGGGATAATGATACGAAGGGTTTTATAAAAATCAACGGCTTTGCACCTTGTCTATTTTTATAAAAAAATATGCTCTTGAAAAAACTTATTTTGCGTAGAGACGTGCTATTTATCGAAATTATCTGAAAATAACTAGTAGTTTTTTGGTGAGTAGAGTAAGAAAAAACGGCCTTCAAAATTCGGTTAATTCTTTACACTGTATAAGATTATTAAGAATTATTCGAGAAAGCCGTATTTCAATTTTATTTAATGAAGAAAGATATTATGGCGTTGTAGCCAAAGTCACTGCTGCAAAGCCATTTGGCGAAGGTCCAGCTGGTGTCTCCTTCGGTCATGTGGAGGACACCTTTGAGGTACACGCTTACGTCGTTATCCATAAGCATTAAGAAGTTAAAAGTTAGGCAAGCTGCCCAAACAATAACACCGGCGATGCCAAAGCCGACGATCATGCCGACAAGGCGGGAAAGCAAGCCGGGCTTGTCCCCACTTTTGGCGATGGCATGGCGGATGATGGCGACGATGATGCCACCGACAATCATGACGGCCACAAAGATGGTGGCGAAGGAACCGGCATAAAGGATGCTGCTGGTCAAGATGTCAGTGATGGGGCGTGCGATGGCGAAAGCTTGCCCGTCATAAACGGCAATGGCGTTATTGATCAGGCTGTCGGCCATGTTGTAGAAGAACTGGGGCAAACTGACCTGGGCATACGCCTCATGCCAGATGGTCCAGTCTTGGCCATTGATGACTTTTCCAGCCGCATCAACGGCGTCTAGCTGTGTCTTCGTGACTTCCGTGTTGCCGGTGATGTGGGTCGGGCCGACTTGGAAGTCTATTTTTCCGGAAATGAATTGATATAAACCGTTATCAATATTTTTACCCAGGTCGGTCCCCGCAACCCAGCCTGAGACTGTTTTTGCAAAGAAGATGGAAACGATGACGGCGGCGGCGATGACGGCAATCCAGGAGAGCATGCGAAAACTACCGCGGGCAAAGCCAATCAAAGCGCCAATGACTAATACAGCGATGAAGATAATGGTGATGTAATCAAAACCCATAGTTAACCTCCTATTGAATAGATTACACCATGCGCGCGAAATTGCATCGAGTTTCGTCGGTTTAGGCAAAAACCTTGCAACTTTTGGTTGAAATTCAATTTTCCCCTGCAAATCCAGCGTTATTTATATGATTTAGAGGTTTTTTCCCGAGGCTACATTTGTTCACTCGAAACGACGGCTTGATGCTGAGTTGAAAAAAATCCATATTTCGAAAACACTATTTTTGCTGGAAAAAGTTTTAAAAAACTTGGTTCCCCAACATTGTTCTATTGAAATATGGCAATAGAAAGTTAAAATCAACGCAAGTCTTCAAGGAGGATTATTTAATCTATGACAAAAGAAGAAAAAGCCGCTCGTAAAGCGGAAAGAAAAAAAGCCGGAAAAGGACTTTGGAACGAATTCAAAGCCTTCATTAACAAAGGCAATGCCTTCATGCTTGCCGTTGGCGTCGTCATCGGCGGTGCGTTCTCTGCAATCGTCAATGCCTTCGTCAACATGTTGACCTCTCTCGCCACCTGGCCGGTCCCTGGAGGCCTTAAAGGCTTGGTCACCGTGCTTCCCGCGGTCACGGATGCACAAAAAGGCGCTGAATTCCTTGGCGCGGGCGGCAAATATTTCGCTTCTTCCTTCACTTCCGCCGAAATCAACACCAAAGTTGTCGAATTCGCGGCCGCCCAAGGAAAAGCTGGTTTAACCGTCGACGATGCCGACTTCATCCAATGGAAGAACTCGTTGCTCAGTCTTTATGATCAGCACGGCACCACCTGGACCTACAAGATGTCCGCCATCATTGACTGGGGCACGTTGCTCAATGCGGTCATCGCCTTCATCATCATCGCCATCGTGCTCTTCATCATCGTCAAGATCGCGAATGCCGCCGCTGCCAAGAAAGCTGAAGCAGAAGCCAAAGCCCGCGAGCGTTACTATCAAAAGCACCCCGAAGAGCGTCCTGTCGAACCCGAACCCGAAGCTCCGAAGCCAACTCAGGAAGAACTCCTCACCGGAATC
>JAGAHY010000089.1 GCA_017626815.1 Bacilli bacterium
GATCGCCTCCTTTAGGCAATGAAATTGTAGCCCATCCCGTCGAGTGGACGCCATTAAAAAAGTCACGTCCAAGAAAAAGCCCAGAAAAAATGGCTGAAATTTTTATTTCCTAAATTTTGGACATGACTTTTTTATTTAACCTATTTTTTCGATTTTGGCGAAGTTTTTCCTTTGTCTTTTGGACAGGGTCTAACCCCCTCTCCCTCCCAAGGGTGTTTCCCAGGGAGGGAGAGGGATGCTTTCACCAAAGGCGAAGGAGGCTAATCTTCGTCACTATAGACGGTATAGCCTTCCCCCGATGTGGGCAAGGCGCTATCGGCTTTGTGGGGACAAAGGGGAATGTGGGAATGGATGGAACAGAAGGCCACGTCGAGAAGCTCGATGTTGTTGTCCTCGAATAGGTAGCCTTCCGAGTCTTCGTCGAGTTTGGACAACAAGGCGAATTCGTCTTCGTAGTCGTAGTCCTCCTCGAAGAGCTCGCAGGTCCTCGAATCGCTTAATGTCGCCTTGGCCACGACGTGGAGATAGACGTATAAGGTGTCGTCATCTTCTTCCTTGAAGAACTCCCCGTCGACGTGGACATAGGGCAAACCTTTCAAGGAGGGGAAACGCGAGAAGTCAAAGGTGGCGAAACTAAGGTCCTCGTCAAAGGGGGCGGGACGAAGCGGCGTCACCGAGTTGCGGTGGACTCTCATTGACGCATCCTCGCGCCGAGTTTGACCGCGGCCGCGTCGAGGGCTTTCTTGACGGCGAGGTTGACTTCGGCTTCGGAAAGGGTCTTGTCCTTGCTGAGCAGCGTCAAGCTGACGGCGAGGGAGACATAGCCTTCCCCGACTCCTTCCCCGGTGTAGAGGTCGAAGGCCTCGACTTTGACGATGAGGGGATCGGCGCGGAGAAGCTCGCGGCGGAGCGCCTCATAGGTCACGGTGGTCGGCACGAGCAAGGCAAGGTCGCGGGTGACGCTGGGGAATTTCGGCGGGACGCTGGCCTTGATGGGCGAGACTTTGATGGAGAGCAATTCCTCAAGGTCAAGCTCGAGCAAGACGGCGGATTTGAGGTCGTATTTCTTCAAGGCGAGCGGATGCAGGGTCCCGAAGTAGCCGAGGAGTTTCTTGCCACAATAGATCATCGCGGTCTGATAGGGATGCATCTCATCGCCGCCTTTGTTCCAGGATTCGAGACGGTAACGGTTCTCGTTGAGGCCGAGGGACTCGAAGATGGAAGTGACGATGCCTTTGATGTCATAGAAATCGTAGGCTTTGCCTTTGTTGCCGACGCGGGCGGGTTTATCGCCATACAAAACGATGCCCAGGTGGCGGGAAGAGCAGCCTTTGGTGTCGATGTCGCTGACTTCGAAGAAGGCGCCGGACTTGTTCTGGCGGTTGGCGTTATAGCTCGCGACCGAGAGCAAGCTATGGGCGAGATGGGGACGGACGACTTCGCGTTCGACGGTCATGGGGTTGGATAAGACATAGAGCTCGCCATGGTCGAGGTAATCGAAGGCGGTGGATTCCGCTTTGGATTGCAGGGTATAGGTCACCACTTCGTCCAAGCCGAGGTGGAGAAGGTGGCGGCGGAGTTCGCGCTCGGCGGTCTGCCTGGGGGTTAAGCCAGTGAGGCTAAGCTCGACATTAGGCAAAACGCTAGGGACATGCTCATAGCCGAGGATGCGGATGACTTCCTCGGTGAGGTCGGCTTTGCCGTCGACGTCGATGCGGAAGCTCGGGACGGTGACGGTGAGGTCTTCGCCATCGGCCTCCACCTCGAAGTTATCGCGGCGCAAGGTGGCGACCACGGTATCGATGGGGAAGGAGGTGCCGAGGCGGCCGTTGATATAGGCGAGGTTGGTGTTGATGACTTTTCTCTCGTGGGCCATCGTGTCGTAGACGACGGTCTCCTCCACTTCGCCGGCTTCGGCGAGCAGTTTGAGCAAAGCCGTGGTCACGCGTTGGACGTATTCGGCTTGATGCGGGTTGATGCCTTTGCAGAAACGCAGCGAGGAATCCGAGGATAAACCGATGCGGTTGCTGGTATGGCGGATGGGGGCGCCATAGAAATAGGCGGCCTCGACGACGATGTTCTTGGTGTTCTCGTCGACTTTGCATTCATCCGCGGTCATCACGCCAGCCAGGCACATCCCCCTGCCGCCGCTAGTGACCACGAGGTCGCCTTTGCGTAACGGATAGGTCTGGCCGTCCATGGCCTTGAAGTCGCCTTCGAGGTCATCACGGACGATGAGGGAGGGCTCGGGAAGTTTATCCGCGTCATACATGTTGAGCGGTTGCCCGGTGAGAAGCATCACGAAGTTGCCGATATCGACGATGTTGTTGATGCTGCGGATACCCGAGGCGGTGAGCACTTCGCTGAGCCAGCGGGGGCTAGGTTTGGTGACCACGCCTTTGATGACGCGGGCGGTGAATAAGGGGCAGCCTTCGGCGTTGGAGCCGACGGTAAAGGAGGATTTTTGAAGCGGATAGTCTTGGATTTCGTCGAGGGTGACCTTGCGCTGGAAGAGGCAACCAACTTCTTTGGCGACGTTATTCAAGGCGTAAAGGTCAGGCCTATTGGGAAGCAAGGAAAGTTCCAAGACGACGTCGTCTAAGCCAAGGTAGCCAAGGACATCTTCTTCCCCGACTGGGGCATCAGCGGGCAGTTCCTCGATGCCGGCTTTTTGGTAGTCGCTGAGGAATTTGCCGTCGACGCCAAGCTCCAAGAGGGAGCAGCACATGCCGTTGCTATCGACGCCGCGGATGCGCGAGGCTTTGATTTCGACCTCGGGCAATTTGGCGCCGACCCTGGCGACGATGACTTTGAGGCCTTTGCGGGCATTCGGGGCGCCGCAGACGATCTGCTCGACGCCGTATTTGCCTTCGTCGACTTTCAAGACATGAAGGTGGTCGGAATCGGGATGGGGTTCACATTCGAGGATCTCGCCGATGACGAGGTTGGCGCCCTTCGCCAAATAGGAGATGCCTTCGACCTCCGCTCCGGAGAAAGTCAGGCGGGAAGCCACCTCTTCGGGGGTGAGGCCCTCGAGGTCAACGTGCTTTTTGAGCCAATTATAGGAAATGTTCATGGTTGCGGTCCTCCTTATTTGACGGGGTAATCCTTGAGGAAGCGGAAGTCGTTCTGGTAGAAACGGCGGATGTCGTCGATGCCATAACGCAGCATCGCGACGCGCTCCACCCCTACCCCAAAGGCGAAGCCGGAATAGACTTCGGGGTCATAGCCGCAGGCTTCCAAGACGCGGGGGTTGACCATGCCGGCGCCGAGGATCTCGATCCAGCCGGTCCCTTTGCACATCGGGCAGCCTTTGCCGCCGCAATTGAAGCAAGAGACGTCGACTTCGACGCTAGGCTCGGTGAAGGGGAAATAACTCGAGCGGAGGCGGATTTCCCTCTTTTGGCCGAACATCTTCTTGGCGAAGAGTTCCAAGGTCGCCTTCAAGTGGGCGATGGAGATATCTTTGTCCACCACCAAGCCTTCGATTTGGGCGAATTGGTGGGAATGGGTCATGTCATCGTCGTCGCGGCGATAGGCTTTGCCCGGGGCGATCATGCGGATGGGCTTCTTTTCTTCCATCTCGGACATCTTGTGGGCTTGGGCGGCGCTAGTCTGGGTACGTAAGAGGTAGTCGTCGCCGAAATAGAAGGTGTCCTGCATATCGCGGGAAGGATGATCCTTGGGGACGTTGAGGAGTTCGAAGTTGAACTTGTCGGTCTCGACGTCGCGTCCTTCGCAGACTTCATAGCCCATCTCCAAGAAGATATCGGTGACTTCGTCGATGATGAGGCGGTATGGGTTGACGTGGCCTAAAGGGGTCGGCTCGCCGGGCAAGGTGATATCGATCTTCTCCCGGGCCAAGCGGAGGTTCAAGGCCTTTTCGGCGAGGGCGGCTTTCTTGCTCTCGTAGGCCGCGACGACTTCGGTGCGGGCTTTGTTGACGGCCGCGCCAAAGGCGGCTTTGTCTTCGGCTTCTTTCATTAAGGCCATCAAACCGGGGATCGAGCCTTTCTTGGCCAAGAAGGAAACATAGAAATCTTCCAAGGCCTTCTCGTCGATGACTTTGCTTAGCGCGTCAAGGGCCGCGGCGCGGGCCACATGGGCGCGTTCAATGAGGTTTTTCATGAGGAATTTGCTCCTTATTTAAGAAAAAAGACGGCCGGGAACGGCCATCATCAGGCCGCGGTGCCATCCCGAGTTCAGGGGGATACCCTGCTCTTAATCGCCGGTAACGACGGCTACGGGTGGGTCGCCCCACCGTTCTCGGAGGTGAATTCGCGGGAATGGCCTCGGATGGTCTCACTATTCATCCGTCCCTGTTAAGCCAAGCTTGGTCCGTTACTACTTCTCGTCGCTGAACGCGGATATTATATATCCGTGGGCAAGCCTATCCAAGTGGCATTTGCAGGGATTCCACTCGCGTGAACGTTCTTTTTGTGGCCTGTCAAAAATCAGTCCCTATTTTTCAGTTACCAACAGTTTTCGCATACTTCTTCCTAGGAAAATATTCAACTTGCAATTCCAGTAAACCATGGTATTATTATGTGGACGGTAGGGTTTCTCCGAGATTACTCTCGGGGATTTTTTTCATCCCAGTCGCCCTTTATCGTCATGATCAAAAGCAATAGAAGGACCATCGCGAAAATCGCGTCAGCCATGAAAAGAGAGCCCTCTATCACCACTATTTCGCAACGTATGCCACAGCTATGATGGCCCATCCGCGAATCTCTTTTCAGGCAAGAAATATTTCTCATCCGCCCATGGGTAGATCGACCTGGAAGACTATGGTGGGATACCCTTCTCGCGGTCCATCATAAGCCCGCCCTATCAAGCGGAAACAAAGCGGGCTTCGCATACTTCTACCTAGAAAAATATGCAACTTGCAACTCCCACTAGACCATGGTATTATGTGGGTGAGCTGGTTTCTCCGAGATTACTCTCGGGGATTTTTTTCATCCCAGTCGCCCTTTATTGCCAAGATTAAAAGCAATAGAAGGACCATCGCGAAAATCGCGCTGTCCATGAGAGGAAAACCTCCTTTCTACCGCTTCTCCGCCACGGAAGTCACAAGTATGATGGATTTTGCCATCCGGGTTTTCCCGTTTCGTGCATGTAATTATTCATTTTCATCAGGGGTTTGAGGGCAATAAGTGCTGGCGATTTCACGGTCCATCATAAGCCCATCCTGACTAGCGGCTACAAGATAGGCTCGCATAATGTATTACACATATATGCAACTTGTAACTTCCACTAGGCGATGGTATTATTTGGGTGTTCTGGTTTCCCTGAGATTACTCTCGGGGATTTTTTTCATCCCAGTCGCCCTTTACTGCCACAATTAAAAGCAGCAGAAGGACCATCGTGAGAATCACGTCGTCCATGCGGAGGAGGCCTCCTTTCCACCACTTCGCCGCCACGGAAGTCACAAGTATGATGGGTTTTGCCATCCGGGTTTTTCTCCTTTCAGGCGATGTATATTTTACCATATCCCTCCAGGGGATTTTAGGGGGTCGCCAAAGAAAACGATGGTAAAAAGTTTCGATGCCATCGAACTTTTTTATGATTGGCGAAAAACTTTTTAAAAAGGCTCCCTGACAGGAAGCCTAGAGGTCATTCATTCCATTGGAATTCTTTATAGACGCCTTTTTCTTTCTCACTGAGAAGTTTGGGTTTTGCCGCTTCGCCAGTGGAGATGGCGACGCTTCCGGAAAACGCCCAATCGCCGGTCGGTATGAGATCTCCATTCGCGATTTCCTTAAACGATATGGCCGCGTTGAAATCGATGTTGGAAACGCCCTGGGAATTGAAATTCACGCCGAGGTGGAATTTCTTAAGGACGGCCTTGTCATCAAGTTCGCTCCACAAGGAGCTTTGGTCGAAACTGAACTCGGAGACGCCTAAAGAGGAGGCGATTTCGTCGGCATTGATGTCAAAGGCGTCGACGATGTTATGGAAAGTCTGCCAGGAGGTCGTCTCAAAGAGGATGGTCTTCTCTTCCCCGGAAGCGGAGAAAGCAAATTCCTTGGGGCTGGCCTTATAAGCCTTAAGGAGCTCGTCTTTGATGTCCACGGTCGCGTCGATAAGTTTTTGTCCAATCGGCAAATTCTTGTTGATTTCCGCTTCATCGTCTTCCCCGAGCAAGACATAGCTGCGGACGGGAAGGTTAAAGTCCTTCTTACCCTCAACCTTATCTTGGATCAAGGTATTGAGGGCGGTGCGCACCATGCCGGCGTTAAAAAGATTGAGGAGGAAGGCGTTTTTGCTTTGTCCTTCCACTTCCACGGTGTCGAAATAGGCGTCGATGACGCAGGAGACGTTGTTCAAGATGGAGCCGCTGGGGAGGCTATCGCCTTTTAAGGAAAGCTTGCTACCCGAGGGGGCGACGCTCGTCTTGCCAAGCAACGACATTTTCATGCCGGAAAGCTCGGTGGCTTTTAGCCCGCCAAAACGCAGGTCGAAGACCAAGGGGTTGGCCCCGATGGAGATGTTGTTATAGGTGTCACCGTCTTTGATTTTGGCGGAGGCGTCGAGCTTGCCGTTATCGAGGCGGATGGCCACGTTATCGCCGTCAAAGGTCGTCGCATTGGCTTGCTGCAAGTCATCGAAATATGCTTCGTTATTGACCTCCGAGGAAACGGGGGTTCCCCCACAGGAAACCAAAAGCAAAGGAAACAGAATTAAGGACTTTTTCATAATAGGTACATGAGGATGCCTCCAGCCACCCCGACATTGAGGGATTCGATGTCGTCCATTTCGATTTTGATATTGGTCGAAGAAAGGTCAAGGAGTTTTGCATCGATGCCCTGGCCTTCATTGCCGACCATCAACACGAAGGGTTTATCGTTCTTGGGCAAAGATTTCAGGGGGGTCGCATTACGTAAAGCGGAGCCATAGATGAGATAGCCCTCCCCTTTCTTCTTAATAATATAGGATAAGGGGTCTTTGGCTTCATCGATGCGTAGCTTGAAGATGGCTCCTTGGCTGGCCGCGATCACTTTGGGTGAGAAGGGCGATGCCGTGCCCGAGGCAAAGACGACTTGATGATAGCCGAAAGCTAAGGCGGTACGCAGCAACGTGCCGACGTTACCGGGGTCTTGGACGCGGTCGAGGAAAAGGATTTTCGGGAAGTTGACGGCAGGCAAATCGGGTTGCTTAGCGACGCCGACAATCCCGCTTGGCGTCGAGGAAAACGCCAATTTCTGCAGCACTTCTTCGCCGACCAGCGTGCACGGGACACCTTCGTAATGGGGGTCTTCCAGCGCGTAGGTCTCCATAAGGCAGCCCGCTTCAAACGCCATGTCGCAAAGATGCTTGCTTTCAATGAGGAAAAAGGAAGAGCTTGGCGAGTGCTTTCTCTTCGCGAGGTCTTTGATGCGCGGGTTAGTTTTCGCGGTTATGCGGATAGGCGAATTCGTCATGGATCAGGTTCTTCCTAAGAATATTGTAATCGGGACAATAACGATATACCACTTGATAGAACTTCTTGCTGTGGTCGAAATGGAAATGGTGGGCGAGCTCATGGACGATGACCGAGTCGATGATCTCCTTGGAAAAGGCCATCAAGCGGCACTGGAAGGTCAATGTCTTGGTGGCGCGCGAATTGGAGCCTAGGGTCCGTTTCATGTCGCGCATGCGGACTTTGTAAGGTTCGTCGACGCCCATGAGTTTGGCTAATTCCTCGACGCGTCCTTGGCAATAGGGCAGGCCGATTTTTTTGTAGTAGCCCATCACCTCGCCAGGCTCTAGTTCCCCTACTTCGACTTTCTCGCCAAAGACATAGAGGAAACCTTCTTCGTAAGGGGATTTTTTCCGCGGTTTGGCGTGGACGAGCTTACCGATGTAACGCGAGACGAAATCATCGATGGTCTTGTACGTCGTGCGTAACGGGACGGAGATTTTCAGCAATTGCTTCTCTGGGTCAAAACGCAGCGAAAGGTTCTTCTTCCGCTTGAACGTAATGGTCGCGGGGTAGATGACCCCGTTATATTTGTAATTCCGTTTGACTGTGGCGGTCGCGTTCATGTTTTCGTATTATAGACGCTTCGGCGTCCTTTTTGGGGAAAACTACCCCTATTTTTTTCTTAAAAGAAAAGATTTGTTGATTCGACGGAAAATCCCTTTATGATATGCGCGATGGAAAAAATACTCGTATCCGCCTGCCTGCTCGGGCAAAAATGCACCTACAAGGGTGAAGACAACCTCGCCTCCTATCTTGAGGAGCTGAATGAATACTATGATTTCGTTCCTTTTTGCCCTGAAGTCGAGGGTGGTTTGCCCACGCCTCGCGTCCCCAGCGAGTTAAAAGGCGCGGCCGTGGTCAACGCCGAAGGGAAAGACGTCACCAGTTCGTTCGCGTTAGGCGCTTTTAAGGCCACCTCCATTTGCTCGTATCTTGGCATCCACCTCGCCATTTTGAAGGAGAATTCCCCTTCTTGCGGCGTCCATCAGATCCATGATGGTTCCTTCAAGGGGCGCCTCGTCAAAGGCGAAGGCATGACGACCGCCGCGCTTCGCCGCATGGGCGTGCGCGTCATGAATGAGGAAGAAGGCAAGGAATTCCTCCAAAAGCTTCTGGAACAGAAAGCCATCAAGGACGAGAAGACCCAAGCCGCCAAAGAGAAAGAGGCCGCCAAGGAAGAAGAGAAGAAACGCCTTGAGGAAGAAGCCGCTAAGAAAGCGGAGGAAAAAGCCAACAAGCCCTACTCCAAGAAGCCCTTTGGTAAGAAACCCTTCTCCAAAGACCGCAAGTCCTTCTCCAAAGACGGAAAAGGCTATTCCAAGGAAGGCAAGCCCTTCAAAGGGAAAAAGGCCTTCCATGATAAAGATAGCGAGGGCAAACCGTTCAAAGAAAGAGGAGACCGCAAGTCCTTCGGCCATAAAGACGGCGAGCGTAAGAACTTCGGTAAGAAACCCGGATGGTCCTTCAAAGGAAAGCCGACGAGAGATTTCAACCGCAAACCCCATAAGCCCGAGTAACGTCGGGCTTTTCTTTGACCTAATTAAGCGACGACATCGACATCGTTGAGTTCGTTTTCCTCGCCCTTTTCCACTTTCTCGGCTATTTCAACCAACGCCTGAAATAGATAGGCCATCCCTAAACCAAAGACCATCGTGACGACGCCGAAGATGCCAAAAGCCGCGAAGATCAGGATTTCCCCTTTCTCCCCGTTAGAACCAACTTGCAGCATCATCGTGGCGAGTGCGAATACCATAGAAAGTAGTCCGAGCACCACCGGCGCCCATTTCATGGTCTTTGCCATATTGAGTAATTTCGTTTTGTCCATTTTCAATTGCCTCCTACTTTACCTATATGCCGGGAAAGTCCTTTTTTGACAAAAAATCGAAAAATTTTTTTCCTGCCGCCATGAATCGGTAGGAAAAATAGAAGAAATCGCTCATTTCTGGGTTTTCGCATTTGGAGTTCTATTATCGTGTAAGTTTAATAATTTAAGGCCGATACCATCAGGCAAATAATCGTTCTTCGATAAATTGATGTATATTCATTCGACCCGCGATTGTCGAACGATTGGCAGAGAGATGACTATCATAGTGCGTCTATTATCCAACCAAATGGCGATGGGATGAGGATATTCCAAGGATTCTAAATTCGTTAGTGGCGTGAACCTGTAACAGGCATTCCAAGGAAGTTGGTAAAGCACACTTAGTGAAAAGGCCTAAAATCTTCCCAATAGGCCTTCAAGTGGAATCAATAATCCTCGCTTTTCCCCTTTTTTACCCGTTTGTGGCATAATCTTCCTGTTATGAATATCGCCAATACTATCGCCACGGAATTAAACCTCAAAGAGTCCTCGGTCGTCGCCGCCATCGCCCTTCTCGACGATGGCAACACCGTCCCATTTATCGCCAGATACCGTAAGGAGGTCACAGGTAATTTAACCGATGCCGACTTACGTAAACTCGAAGAAAGGCTCACCTATCTCCGTTCCTTGCAGGAAAGGATGGACACCGTCCTCGCCTCCATCGAGGAACAAGGCCTGCTCACGGATGAGCTAAGGGCCACCATCTTAGAAGTCAAAACCTTAAGTGAGCTCGAAGACCTTTACCGTCCTTATAAGCCTAAACGCAAAACGCGCGCGAGCATCGCCAAAGAAAGAGGCCTCCAAGGGCTCGCCGACTACATCAAAAAAGGCCGCGCCATCCTTCCACTCAATGTCGAGGCGCGAAAATACATTAACCCCGAAAAAGGCGTGAATAACGAAGAAGAAGCCATCGCCGGGGCCAAAGACATCATCGCCGAGGAGATTTCCGACAATCCGGATTACCGCGCCTTTGGCAAACGCCACATCTTCTTCCATGGTTTCCTTTGCTCCAAGGAAATCGCCAAAGACGAGAAGGATACCTACGCCAATTACGCTTCTTACCGCGAAGCCGTGAAGACGTTGCCGCCCCACCGCCTCCTTGCCATCAACCGCGGCGAAAAAGAAAAATGCCTCCGCGTCAGCTTCGAATATGAAATCGAGCCATTCTTCAACCACATCGCCTATAAATACCTGTATAAAAACGATTTTAAAGACGTCCTCACCGACACCATCAACGATGCGTTGAAGCGCTTGATCCTGCCTTCCATCGAAACCGAAGTCTGGAACGAGAAATTCGAGAAAGCCGAAGACAAATCCCTCGAAGTGTTTAAAGCGAACACCCGTTCCTTGTTGCTCTATCCCCCGCTGAAAGATAAGCGCGTCTTAGGCTTTGACCCTGGCATCCGCACGGGCTGCAAATGGGCGATGGTCAACACTTCGGGCATCTACGAATCCGTTGGGGTCAGTTTCATCACCCGTGGCGACAAAGAATCCATCGAACGGGAAAAAGGAAGGTTACTTGAGGTCTTAAAACGCGCAAAACCCGACTATATCGCATTAGGAAACGGCACCGCTTCCCGTGAATTGAGGTGAGCCCCATATGTTGGACTTTGATTGTCTAGCATGATAGTTGATTCAAGGATTGCTGTCTATACAGAACAGGCGGCAGTCCTTTTGTTTTCTCCATTATCCTTTCGTTATTGTAGTATTCGATGTAAGCGACGA
>JAGAHY010000090.1 GCA_017626815.1 Bacilli bacterium
ACAATAACGAAAGGATAATGGAGAAAACAAAAGGACTGCCGCCTGTTCTGTATAGACAGCAATCCTTGAATCAACTATCATGCTAGACAATCAAAGTCCAACATATGGGGCTCACCTCATTTCTGACGGGCTATTCTTCTTTCTTTTCCTCGGGCTGTGGCTGAGGCTCCGGCTCGGACTTAGGCTCGGGCGCTGGCTCACTTGGCTTGGGGGCTTCCGCGGGCTGATTTGCCTTGGCTAAGTCGTTAAGCAACTCTTGGCGAAGCTTCTCTTTTTGGGCTTCGGTGAGATCGTTGACTTTAACGGGCTCGCGCTTGGTGGTCTTACGCACGTAGATGACCAATCCAATGATATTTGCCGCGAGAAGGACAAATAGCGGAATAACGAAGGCAACCAGATACACAGTCGGATTCTTGACGAGATAGCCGATGAAACCTGTCATTGCATCACGCTCTTCGGCGCTCTTAGGAGTATTCGCCAACATAATAATCGAAATGGCGAACAAAACACCAGTGATGAGAACATCAAGGGCAATCAATGTTATCCAAAGAACTTTTTTGTTTTTCATGGTGCGCGGTTAAATACCAGATAAATCTTAGCCTTTTAGCATTTTTCTCTCAATAGAATTTTTATTTTTCGCACATCTTATCTATTTTTTCCCGCAAATGGGCCTTGTTTTTTATTCATTTTTTGGCGTAGTAGGTGTAATCACGGCGTATTAGGTTTAAATACAGGACGGTTTTGAGCATTATCAAGGAAGGACGCGTTTCAGCGTAGTCGTCTGCGATATCAGCAACGTGAGGCTGGTTAATGATACGACCGGTCATCTGGTTGGCGACGCGAATATCAAAGAAGGATCTTCCAGGATTCAAAAGACCTTTGCTCCAGCCAAAATCTTCCGCATCGGCGGGGATGAATTTGCAATTGTCCTAGAAGAGCAACTATACGAGGAAAGAGATTTGTTGTCTCGGAGTTCATCAAGGATTCCTATGGCGCGATACTTTCGGGACGTTGCGTAATAACGGTTGGCTTGAGCGACTTTGATTCCGGAAAAGGCACGAGTATTGCGTCGGTTTTTGTACACGCCGATATGGCGATGTACGAAAATAAAATACGGTTGAAGTCTATTGATAAGTAATATTTCCGCATTGCCCCCTTTCTCAAAAGTCTCGCTTTTGTAAAATATGGCGGTATGAAACGTAACGGAAAGCAATCCACGAATCTGGTTGGTGCCGCACTGGAATATAGCAATGGTGGCTCAAGGCTTTCCATCGTGTTCCTTTGTATTGTTTCGTTGCTTTGCGCCGCCTGCAATGTCGCGGTACCTATCCTTCAGAAAACCATTTTGGAAAATTTGGATGTGGCCACTGACGAATATCTTTGGCTGCTGGCGGGTGTCGGTGTCGCCGGGTGCGTCCTCCTAATGCTGGAGAACTTTATTAACATCTCAATCATGATTCATTTCCGTCGCGAGCTTGAGTCGGCGATGGAATCTTCCTTGGCCTATAAAGAACAACCTTTGCTACGAGAAAAAGGGGTCGGCACTTTCGCGGCCGCCGTGACGGGTGACTCCGAACAATTATCGCGGGTTTTAGCCGCGAGCTGGTTCTCTATCGTTTTTAATCTTCTCGGCGCGATTGTGTCCATCGTCATCTCGGCGCGTTGGAATCATTATTTCTTAATCATCACATCCGTGGCTTATGTGGTCATCTTGGTAATCATCTTCGTCTTTAACCGGATATCGGTGCACTATTTCCGCAAGGAGAAAATGATTTCCTATAGCCTCGGCGCCAAAATCCGTGAAATGGTGGATACGCATCAGTCCATCATGTCTTATAGCAATTACATGGATTATCAGACTACTTTTAAAGCGGATTTGGATGAACGTGGCAATTGTGCGAAGGCTTCGGAGCGTGCGACTGCCGCGGGCGCAAGCTTAATCAAACTGGTAAAAATGGTTTCCTTGGTAGTTTTCTTCTTCGTCGCGGTTTATGAGTTGCGCGCCATGAAGACCCTGGAAGAGAAATACGCGGCCTTCCCGGTTTTCGTCGCCTTGGTCAGCTTCTTCGAGACCATTTTTGCTCCAATTGCGACATTGAATACGACCTACAACTATGCCTCAAAGTTCCGCGCGTTCTATGATCCTTATAAAGGCGTCGTCGCCCACGAAGGCATCGGTGAGATCCCAGCGAATCTTGCGATGGAACTCCATCATATCGGGCTGATTGAAGATGGCGTTTTGGTCTTGGACAATATCGACTTCCAATTGGACAAGATTTACGGCGTCGTGGGGCTAGAAGGAGAACCGAAAGTCAAACTCCTTTCCTATTTAAGAGGCGAGGACTACCCGCCTCAAGGACATATTGGCTTGGGCGGCGCGCGTATTTTCGAAATTGAAAAGAACCTGCGTCTTAGCCTTCTGACCTTCAATCCTTCTCCAAACGAAGTGTTTGGAAGCGGCTTGGAATTCAATATCACTTTAGGTAAACAACTCCTCAGCGACGAAGAATACGAGGAGAAGAAGAACACTTACTTCCAAAGCGTGGAGGAATTCTTTCACCTACTTGACGCGGGGAAGGTTTTCACCCATTGGAAGAGCAAGTCGTTGGTCGCCATGATTTTGAATGATTTCTTTGCCATCGATGAACGCCTATATCGGTCAAAAAACGTGCAAAACGACGTTTATTCTCGTTTTGAAGCCATCAAAGATCGAAAACAGTTTATTGAAGAAATCGGTGCCTCAATCTTCGCGAAGAAATATGCGAAACGTTCCCGCTATGATTACTTGGTCCATACGTTGAACCTTTATAGCCTTGACTCTAGGTCATTCGGGGTTTCAGGAAAGCGTCTTCCGGATTCTGAACGAAGCCTATTGCTTTTGGCGAGGTTCTTATTGCCGGAGACGGAGAATCCCTTTGTTTTAATTGACCCTTTAGAGCACCTTCCCATCGATTCCTATAAAAATGCTTTGCATGCGGTGAAGGATGCCACTCGCGGAAGAAAAGGTTTGATTCTTTGCCAAGACATCGACGCATTAAAGACATGGACGGACGAGGTGATTCTTTTCCAAGACGGCATTGTCGTTGATCATGCGAGCCATACCAAACTGCTCAATCGTTG
>JAGAHY010000091.1 GCA_017626815.1 Bacilli bacterium
GCCTCGCTTTATATTGTGATTTCGGGACAGGCCTCGATGAAGTGGAAGAACTTGCCCTTTACCTGCCTTATCATGCTGGTGTTCTGCGTTTTGGCTTATATCGCGGACGTCACGATTCCCTACAATTACATGTTCTTGATGCGGGGAGACGGCACGCCTTATGACATTCTGTTCAACCTCGTCGGCGGCAATCCTGTCATCTATCCGATTTTGGTCGTCGTCATGTTCTTTGTCTACATCGCGGCTTTCTATGGTGTCTATCATCTCGTGATAAATCTCCTGCAAAAAAGAAGAAGCGATAGGCTTGTTTCCTAAACGATGCTTCTTAGAAGCAATGTTTTTCTTGTAGTTTGGAAGAAAATACGATTTGATTTGAACGATGAAAGCGTTGTTGATTCCTATCTATGAACCCACAGACCGCGTCGTCCCCTTTTTGAAGCAATTTCAGAAGGAGGACTTCGATGCGTTTTTGGTCGTCAACGACGGTTCTGGGGAACGTTATGACGCGATCTTCAAACAGATTGAGGAAGAGACCATCTTCCCTGTCATCGGCTATGACGTCAACTATGGCAAAGGCTATGCGTTAAAACATGGCATGAGACATTTGATCAAGCAGTATCCTGACTTGGACTATATCGTGACTGCGGATGGCGATGGGCAACACCTTCGGCAGGATATCCTTAAAGTTTCCGCGGCGACAAAAGATTCGGGTTTTGCGATTGTTTTGGGCTATCGTGACTTCTCCCAAATGCCTCCCAAAAGCGTTTCGGGAAACATCTGGAGCGCCCGTTATTTCTATCTTTGCACCCACGTGAAAATCAAAGATTGCCAGACGGGTCTGCGCGTGATTCCCAAGGACGCCTTTGATATGGCCCTTTATACGTATGGGCACCGTTTTGACTACGAGATGAACTTCCTGCTGGTCGCCTCCCGCGAATTTGGCATTTACGAAGTCCCCATCACGACCGTTTATGAAGACGGCAACAAAGGGACCCATTTCCGACCGGTCGCGGATAGTTTGCTGATCATGCGTACGCCGATTGCCTATATCATCGTCGGCGTGCTCTCGTTCTTAACGGACCTTTTGGTGTTTTATTTGCTCGCCAAGTTTGCCTTCACGGATGCGACAACCAACGCCTTAAGCCAGTTTTATTGTCACTTCATCGCCAGGGCCATTTCCTTTCCCTTCAATTACATGATGTTGGAATTCATCGTCTTCCATCATAGCGGACACTTCCACAATTCTTTGTATAAATACCTCGGGTTAGCCATCGTCAGTTTCTTTACGAATTTCGGCCTCACTTACCTTATCGGCACATACTGGCCCGCGCTAGGATGGGTCAAGGCCATCGTAGGGGTGGTGCTCGCGATTGCGGTTTATTTCGTGAACTTGCTGATTACCTTTGCCAACCGTAAATTTAGACATCATCAATAATCTTCGCCTGGGTCAATGGCGTGAATGATGAAGGGAGAGAACGATGAAAATTGTTGTGGTTAATGGTAGCCCCCGGCCGAACTGGAATACGGCCACGTTGCTCAAAGAAGCGGCGGAAGGGGCTAAATCCCAAGGCGCGGAGGTCGTCTATTTTGATCTTTACCGCCAGGAGAAGTTCACGGGCTGCATCTCTTGCTTTGGGTGCAAGCTTCCCGCGAATGAGGGGCGTTGCATCGTCAAGGATGGTCTGGCGCCCATCTTATCCGCGATCCGTGAAGCGGATGGGCTCATCCTCGGAACGCCCAATTATTTTGGGGACATCACCGCTGGGACCAGGGCGTTATACGAACGTCTGCTTTTCCCTTACCTCACCTATAAGATTTCCCCAAGAAGCTGCAACCCTAAGGCCATCCCGGTGCTGCTGGTGATGACCAGCAACGCACCAAATGCGTTTTACGAAACTTCCCCTTACGGAGAGATGCTGAAGAACTATCAAAGGACTTTGTCGACTTTCATCGGCAACACCAAAGTCTTCGTCGTGGGGGACACGTTGCAGGTCAAAGACTATAGCCGTTACAACTGGACGATGTTTGACCCCGAGAAAAAGAAATTGCATCACGAAACGACTTTTCCCGCGGAGAAAACCCAGGCTTTTGCGCTTGGCGCGGAGATGGTGCAGAAGCCTTGGTAAGAGGGTCACTCAATAAAAATAAGCCGCGTTTTGCGGCTTAAAATGGATATCTTCTTGCCTGGCGAAGAATTACTCGTCCCTGTTGTGAGTGATATCCTCGGCAAGCTCATTGTAGTGGTTGCGGAGGGAGTCGTGGAAGCGACTGCAAAGGCGGATGAAAGCCTCGACCATTTGGGGATCGAACTGGGTTCCTGAGTTCTCGCGGATTTCTTTTAAGGCCACCTCATCACTTAGGGCTTTGCGGTAGCTACGGTCGCTGGTCATCGCGTCGTAGGAGTCTGCGATGGAGACGATGCGGGCTTCAAAAGGAATGTTCTCGCCCGCTTTCTTATCGGGGTAGCCGGTGCCGTCATAACGTTCGTGATGGCTTCTGGCGACGGCTTCGAAGACGGGGAATTCGTGGATGCCTTTTAAGATGTCGCCACCGAGGGCGCTATGGGCTTTGATGGCCTCGAATTCCGCGTTTGTGAGCTTGCCGGGCTTGGTGAGTATTTCCTCTTTGATACCGATCTTGCCGACATCGTGGATCAAGCCCGCGAAATAAAGTTTCTCTAAAGCGGAACCCTTGATGCCCAGTTCTTCGCCGATACCTTTGGAATAACTGGCCACGCGGAAAGAATGGCCGACGGTGTAGTGGTCTTTGGCGTCGATGACGCGGGCTAAGGAGGATAATGTCTCTAAGGTCAGCGCCTCATAGGAATGCTTTTCTTCCTTGAGCTCCTCGGTACGGGAGGCGACTTGGATTTCAAGGGAAGCCTTGAGCTCGTTGAGCTCGTCTAAGGTGGAAATCAATTTGGCGTAGTCTGGCGTCTCGATGGAGAAGAAGACGAATAAGGCGCCGACAGCGGTGCCGAAGTCGCTGAGCAAGATGCCGGGGAACGCGGTAAGCTGGAGGACAAAGGAGACGAGGAAGACCGTGTAGAAGACGACTATGGAGATTATCTGGCGGCGATTGAAGTTCCGCTTATGCGCGATGAAGACGGCGGCGGATTCCACCAAATAGAAAATGCACAAAGCGTTGACCATGATATAGACGGGACCATGGGAATAACCGTTTGTCGAATCGAAGAAGAAGTAGAACCCAAAGAAGCCATTCAAAAGCAAGGTTAAGGCGTAGGCGCCTAAAATGGATAAGTTGATGATATAGAACTTCTTTCTCTTTTGAGGCGAAGCGTCTTTTAAGGCGTAGGAGATGCAATAGTAAAGGAAAAACAAAGCGACCAACGCGCCAGAGAAGAAGTAGAGTCCATTGAGGAAATAGTTGAACCAGGAAGGGAAGTTGCTTGCGTGGTCGTTGGTGGCGACGGTGGCAATATCCAAGGCAATCATCGCCAAGGCGCCATAAAGGAAGAGGCGGAATCTCTTGTTGACGATGTTGGTGGCGGAGTAATGGACGGTTACAACTAAAATCAGGGTCAGAATGAGGACCGCTGCGGCGATAGAAAAAGAAATGTTGTAACTAAATCCCATAAAACGTGCATATTATCCGCTGCTTTATTCGAAAATGTTAGAAATTCTTTTAAAGAATTTAGCGCTGTTATGGCGGTTCGATGCGACGTTTTTAAATTCAATGGGACTTTTGCGGAGATAAAGGCCATTATTGGACGCGGAACAATTGTCTATTCCATTCATCGTGGAGGGCGACATTTTCGTTTTCGCGAATCCCAGAGACGCGGACTTCCTCTTTGCCGATGACAATTTCAATCACCCGTGGAACGTTTGTATTGTCTTCACTTTCATAGTAGGGGAAGTGGATGATCCCTTCCTCAGATGCATAGATATGGAAGGTGATGCCATCTTCATCCATCGGGATGACCGAACCGTCTTTAATGAAATAAACCGGTAACCCATGGATAGGCGCAGGGACGCGAACGTCGCCTTCATAAAAGCGACCGTTTCGATACCATTTTCCTCGGGGAAGGCGGATATCGATTTCTTCTTTGCCTTGGTCAAAAACAGGGCAGGAAAGGATGCTATCTCCAAAGTAGAAAGAATCGCTTTCTTCGTCATAGTCTGGCTCGGAGAGGAAGACGGGCTTAATCAAAGGCTGATATTCCTCGATGCTGCGGTTGGCCTCGCTATAAATATAAGGTAATAGGGCTTCACGAAGATGGAACAAAGCTTTTACCTCATCCATCATGTCGGGGTAGAGCCAAGGCATGTTGGAGGAACGGTCGTCGTTCCATGAATGCAGGGTGAACCTCGGCGTGAAGATGCCGTATTGGATCCAGCGCAAGAACAATTCTTTATCCGGGCGGGGACCGGCAAAACCGCCGATATCCTGCCCGAAGAAACGGAATCCGGATAAAGCCATCGTCATGGCCATCTTGTGGTTGCCACGGAAGTCTTCAAAGCTGGTGCGGTTATCGCCCGTCCATGTTTGGACGACGCGTTCCATGCCCGCGCAGCCACTGCGGGAGACGGCCATGACGCGGGATGGGCTTGCGATGGCTTCTCTTGAGGCCATCGACATCAGCAAGGGGAATAAGGGGCGGATGCGCTTAGCGGGAAGCGGATGCCCCCAGCCGTCAGCGAGGATCTCTTCATCGTGGACATCGAATTCGTTGTTGTCGTTCCAAATGGAATCATATCCAAAGTCAACGAGATTCTTTTTGATGCAGTCGGTCCAAAACTCAAAGGCTTCATCGTTAGTGAAATCCAAATAAGAGGCCGCCCCACCCCAGAAGGGGAAGGTGGCAGGGGTGCCGTCTGGATAATGGAGGAACCAGCCTTTCTTGGCGAGGCTTTCATAGAAGGGGTGATCGGTTAGGAACGCCGGTTTCACGTTGGGCAAGAAATGGATCCCTTGGGCTAAAAAGTCCTGGGATAGTTTCTTGGGGTCAGGGATTTTGTCTTTGTTCCAATGGAAAACATAACGGTTATCCCCGATTTGGGTGTAGCCGCTAGAAAGGTAGAAACCGCCACAGTCGATGTCATACTTTTGGGTTAAGTCGAGGAAGTTACGCAGCTGCTGTTCCGTATCGGGCGCATCGGTATATGCCATCGTGGAGCCGCAATAGGAGAAACTCCATTTCGGCGGCAGTGCCGCTTTGCCGGTTAAATGCATGAAGCGATGGAGGATTTCATCGAGCTCACCGAAGATGACGTAATAGACCAAGGCCTCTTCCTCGAAGTGGGCGTGCTTGTAGTAGATATAATAATTGTTATGCTCGCGGCCGAAGTCGATTTCCCCGTTGGAATAGGTATCGTAAAAGATGCCATAGCAGCCCACGGAGTTTTTGCACATATAGAAAGGAACTTGCTTATAAAGGGGGTCGGAGGAATTCGCGTCGAAGCCCATCGTGTCGAAGGTCTCCATTTTGAAGTTCCTGCCAGCTTTATTGATGTCCCCGGTTTTATCGCCTAAGCCATAGATATGCTCTCCAGGCTCGCGGAAAAGATAATGATGGCTTCCGCTCCCAAGTTCGCCCTGTAAGTTATAGGCCAAACCATCGCGGTCGCTATAAAGAAGCTTACCCCCTTTAAAACAGAAAACGCGCAGGTTTTGCGGATTAATTTCGATGCGTATGTCATCGATTTGAATGGTGTCTTTTTGAAGGGAGGGTTCTAACCCTTCTATCGAAAGACGGTCTCTGCCGTGGCGGGGCATCTTGCTTTCGCCGGGGCAGACGGAATAGGTGGGGAAAAGATATTGTCCCTTCTTATATATGGCGGCGCGCATCATGTGGGCGAAGAAATCGAAGCGGGCCTCGATATCGTCACACTGATAGATGCGGTAGGAGTCGCCTTGGCTAACGAGATTAAAGAGATGGTTCCACTTCATTTGGGATCCCCCTTGAGTGTGTTGCGCAGCAGCTTCATGGTTTTGGGCTTGCGCATGGAAACGCCGTCATCGCCAAAGCGTAAAGGCTTACCATGATACCTTTCCCAGCGCGGCGCTCCGTCATGATTGGGGTCGCCTGTCTTGGCGAAGGCGGAGACATAATCCATCATCATGCGGGAAGCTTTGAAGTCGCTTTCCCCATAAGGCCTCCACGAAGAACGCAGCGTGCCAAACATGTAACGCAGGTCGCACGAATGGAAGGCTTGGTTATCGTCCCCTTTGGCGTCGATGTCGAAGTAATAGAGATAGGCGCTATGCTTCTTGGCATATTTGCTTGCGATATGGGCGAGGAGAAAGGTGAACATATCGTTGTTGGTAAAGCCGATCATCAAAGGCAATTCCATCGGGGTTTTGATGGCGATATCAATGGGTTTTTCTAAAATATAGTGGTCGATGACGGGCATCGTATTATAGGCGTTGTCTTTCCGCTTGCCTTTTTGGACTTCGACGGCGGCGAGGAGTTCTTTCGCGGGCAAGGCTTTAAATTCCGCGAGGGTTTTCGCTCCGGCGATGGCCATGACTTCTTGCCAATATTCGCGAGTTTGCTCGCAAGGGCGGGGCAAGGAGAACTTGGGGAAAAGTCCGGCGCCCGACATCATGATGGCTTTATCAAATAGGCCCTTTGCCTTATCCGAGCAAAGCAAATATTGGATGGACATGGCGCCTGCGGATTGGCCCATCAAGGTGATGTTATGCGCGTCCCCGCCGAAGTGGCCGATATTCTGCTTGACCCAGCCTAAGACGACGAGCATGTCGTCCAAGCCAAAGTTGCCATCCCTGCCTTCTTCTTTTTGGATGTCCTCGTGTGTGAAATAACCAAAGATGGCCACACGGTAGGCGGCGAAGACGACGATATTGCCGCGACTTGCCAATTCCTGACCATCGAAGGGGGATTCATGGATAGAGCCGGAGTCGAAGCCACCGCCATGGAAATAGACGATGACGGGATATTTACCCTCCTCGAGAGGACGATAGATATTTAGATGCAGCGCATCTTCTTCGTAGGTGAAGGTGTTGTTTTCGCGGAACTCGCGGTGATAGAAGGCGCGTTCCGGCACTTCTAGATGCTCAAATTCCGGGTAGGCCCTCTTTTGCATGCAGGAAGGCCCGTGCTTGGTCGCGTCAAAGTCCCCATATTCGGTTTGGGGTGTGGCGTATTCAAAACGCCCCGCATGGGCATAGGGAATTGACAAAAACTCGAGGCATTTTTCTCTTTTGTTGCCGTGAAAGAACCCAATGGGGGTTTTTACTATCGTCGCATCCATGGCCTTTCCTCCGAAGCTGATCGGCTTTATTTCCCTTATATGATAGCAAAAACCCTTGGTAAACCATCGGGTAAAATCCCATTTCGGTAACTGCTTGCAATAGCAAGCCCTCATTAGGATAATAACACATCTTTGACAGTTTATAATTGCTCCAATTAAAAAAAGTTCGATTTGCTCGAACTTTTTTGATGACTTTTCACTTCAATGAAATGTAGCAATACTTTTTCATCTAAATTTTTTTCTAAATTCTTTATTCAGGTATGA
>JAGAHY010000092.1 GCA_017626815.1 Bacilli bacterium
TCCATCGCGGAAAAGAAAGATTACATGAAGCCGGGCGATGATACCGTTTATTTGGACGCGCCGGCGCAGAAGACAGGTTTCCCGCTTGCCGGACTTTTTGAAAATGTCGTTTTATCAGATCTCGACAAGCGACTCGAGCAAGAAGCGGAAATCTATGTGCGTTATGGGGACGATATCATTATCGCTTCCAAGAAGGAAAAAGAATTGCTGCGGCTAAGGGACCTCTATGTTTCCCTTTTGGCGAAGAAAGGACTTAGCCTTAGCGAAAAGAAATGCTTTGTGGTTCATCCAGGAGAAGCGGTTGAGTTTTTGGGTTTTGAGATCCGCCGCGGCGAAATCGATGTGACGCCAAACTTTTTCAACCAAGTCCTCGTGGATCTAGGCGGCTTTAAGAAAAGCGCCCTCGTGCTCTTTAAGCAAAAACAGATTCCGCCCTTTTTGCGCATTAAGCCGACCTTAAAATACCTGGAAAAGAAATTGAATGACCCCTCCATAGAGAAGGCCTTCTCCATCATCTCGACGACGGATACCTTGCGTATCATCGACGCCCGCATCCTTGACGTCATCCGCACCATCGTCACCGGCAAAGAGGGAAAAGGGAAATACCGCCTATCCTATGAAGAACTTCAACGTTATGGCTATCGTAGCCTCGTGAACCGTTATTATCAGTTCATCAAATAACGCCTTTGCTTCGGGGGTACAAAAATAATTTAACGCCGTTTTG
Source organism: Bacilli bacterium (assembly GCA_017626815.1). Classification (GTDB taxonomy): domain Bacteria; phylum Bacillota_I; class Bacilli_A; order RFN20; family CAG-826; genus Alloenteromonas. The sequence continues at coordinate 725 of JAGAHY010000092.1, forward strand.
CACATGTTTTTGCCTATAGTCATGTGATAAAGAAAGTGTACTTGCTAAGTTTAGGCTTAAGACGATACTTTGAGGTCAAAATCAGAACTGCAAATATCGATAACAAGTGGGGGACGCCGCTGTTCGAGATAGGCACGAAATCGGAGGGAAACCACGGCAAAACGCGTATTTATTCAAAATTGGACGACCGATAGCACACCGGTTTTCGATGGATTATTCTTAGAATAATGCGCTTTAGCGTGATAAAGTCGTTATTGACAAAACCGATTCAAGGTCCACTATACCAATATAAACCGACGAGAAGGAAGTTGGTCCCATAACGACTTTACAGAGAGCCGCGTAGCTGAGAAGCGGTGAGCAGCGGATGGGATCGTGGGCCTTCGAGGGCTTGGCGAACAGGGCGACCTCAGTAGCCACAGACGGTAATCCCCGTTATCGGATAAGGGACGTGATGGCGTCCCGAAAAGTGGTCTAGGAAGATATTTCTAGGCAAATTAGGTGGCACCGCAGGCGAGGTCTTGACCGCTTGTCCTAATGCGTATTAGCTCAGGACTGGCGGATTTTCTTTTAGGAGGAATGAATCATGAAACCCACCCGCATGCTGCTTCCGTTCTTCTTCGCTTCCCTCGCACTCGCCGGCTGTAATGCACGTAACGCCCAACGTATTGCGGTCATCCAGCTTGGCACCCACACATCATTAAACGAGATCAATGACGCGGTCCAAGCCAAGCTCAAAGCTTCCGGCAACTACGAAATTGTCTACAAAAACGCCGAGTTCTCTCTCGATGTGGCCGCGCAGATCGTCTCTTCCTTAAAAGGGCAAGTGGACCTCGCGATTCCTATCGCCACACCTATCGCCCAAGCCTGCTATAACGGCTTTGACGAAAAGACCCCGATCGTCTTTGCCGCCGTCAGCGATCCCGTTGAGGCAGGGCTATTAAAGAACCTTGACGCTCCTGAAGGCAACATCACCGGCACCAGCGACGCCATCCAAGTCGCCTCGATTCTGGATAAAGCGTTATTGATTGACCCCGAACTGGACGAACTTGGTTTCATCTATAATCCAGCGGAAGCCAATTCGGTCAGCAACAAAGCCAAAACCGAAGCTTACTGCGAAGAGAAGGGCATCGCGCTTCGCTCGGTCAGCATTTCATCCGCGGGCGAAATGAAAGAAATCGCCGCTAGTTTAATAAGCCGCGTCGACGCTATCTTTGTCACCGACGATAACACGGTTGCTTCCGCAATGACGGTTTTGGGCGAGACGTGCCGCGAGGCGGGTAAGCCTTGCTATGTCGGCGCCGACTCCATGGTCAAAGACGGCGGCATGTTCTCCATTGGCATCAATTACACGACATTGGGAACACAGACGGCCTCCATGGCTTTGGACATCTTAGGGGGCAAGAAAGTCAGCGAGGTCCCCGTCAAAGTCTTCAACGATAACCTCAACCTTTACTTGAACGTCGACTATGCGGAAGAAGCGGGAATCACCATCCCGGATTCGATCCTCA
>JAGAHY010000093.1 GCA_017626815.1 Bacilli bacterium
TATTCGGCTCCGGAAAGGCGCTTACGAAAAAGACTAGAAGCAGGGGTGGCAAGACTTGTTTTGTTGGTTTCGTCTCCTCCAAGATAGACTACCGGGGACTGGTTATCCAAGGAAATGACTACGCGTTCGCCACGTTGAAGACGGAAACTAAAAACATCCTTTCCGTACTGGATGAATTTCCCAACACGCTGGCCTTGTAGTCCATCGAGATGCTGGGCGAGGATTTTTAATTCATAGGCCTTCAACGGCATGGTCCCTATTATACTAGCCTCGCCCGCGCGAGTCATCAGGTCCGAGCAAATCCCTCTCCCAGCCTGAATCATATAAATGTAAGGGCTTTCATTCGTCAATCTTCAATCCCTAAAATCCACGCTAGTAACGCCAAAGTGCGCATCATCTCTTCGAAAAACCTATGCAAAACCCCAAAAAGTCATTTGATCACGAAGATTCCAGACCCATAAATGGATTTAGGAATCGTCAATCATCCATGATTTTTTACGTTGAAATGGATCTACTCTTTCACTAAAATTTTTCTATGGAAAAAGGTTCATTAATTATCCTCTCTGGTCCTTCTGGCGTAGGCAAGGGCACCGTTCGACAAGCTTTGCTTGGCTTAGGGGGCGTCGACTTTTACTATTCGGTGTCGATGACCACCCGCAAGCCTAGGCCCGGCGAAGTCGACGGCCGTGACTATATTTTCGTTTCGCCCGAAGAGTTCCAACGCAATATCGATAATGGAAATTTGCTCGAATGGGCCGAATTCGTCGGCAACCGCTATGGCACGCCACGCGATATCATCGAACAGTGGCGCGGAAAAGGTCGCGATGTCTTGCTTGAAATCGAGACCAACGGCGCCAAACAAGTCCTCGCCAAATGTCCTGACGCCATCTCCATTTTCATCGTCCCGCCGAACTTTGAAGCCTTAGAATCGAGAATCCGCGGACGCTCGACTGAAGATGAACCTACCATCCAACGTCGCCTTGCCAAGGCCCGCGCGGAACTTCTTTTGCAAGATAATTACCAGTATAAAGTCCTTAACGACACCCCGCTTCGCGCCGCCGAGGAAATAAAATCCATCATTTTGTCGTCCCATAAGTGAGAATTCGCCTTCCATCCTTGATATAATTCCTCTGCAATGCAGATTCTTTCGGTTCTCGTCCAACATCAGAAAATGGCGCTTGATCGCCCCTTTTCATATTTATATGACGGAACGGAGGAAGTGAAGCCTGGCTGCCGTGTCATCGTCGATTTCCATGGCCAGCATTTGATGGGATACGTCGATGAAGTCACCCAGTCGTCGCTGAACAAGCAAGAACTATGCGAGCTATATGGCTTTGATTTCACTTTCATTTCCTCGTTAGTCGATAGGCAACCATTGCTTAATGATGAGCTTCACCAACTTTGCCAGGAAGTCGCCGATTACTATCTTTCCCCAAAGATTTCGGTCCTACAGGCCATGCTTCCTTCCTCATTAAAGCCTTCGATTTCATCTCTTAATGGACCTAAGATTGCCTATGAAACCTGGGTTAAAGCGGTGGATACCGACGAAGAAGGACTCACCGATAAACAAAAAGAAGCCCTTAGGCTCATCGCCGCCAACGATTCCATCCTAAAAAAGGAAGTGGGCTCGGACTCCATCGTCAACTCGTTGCTGAAGAAAAAGAAAATCGCCGTTTTCAAGAAGGAGAAGGACCGTTTCCTCATCCCCGAATACGAGAAAGAACAAAAGCCAAGGGAGTTGACCATCGACCAAAATAACGCGGTCAAAACCATCCTTGAATCCGAGAAAGATGTCATTCTCCTCCAAGGCGTGACGGGCTCAGGGAAGACGGAAGTCTACCTGAAACTTAGCGAGGAATACCTCTCTAAAGGGAAGAACATCCTCATGCTCGTGCCCGAAATTTCCCTTACCCCGATCATGGTCGAGTATTTCTCCAGACGCTTCGCGGGCAACGTGGCGATCCTGCATAGCGAATTGACCCCTGCCGAAAAATACGATGAATACCGCCGCATCGCCCGGGGAGAAGCCAAAGTGGTGGTAGGGGCCAGAAGCGCGGTCTTCGCCCCGCTAGAAAACATCGGGCTCATCATCCTCGACGAGGAGCATGTCGAATCCTATAAGCAAGACAATCTCCCCTATTATCACGCCAGGGAAGTGGCCATCATGCGGGCCAAACACTTCGGCGCTAAGGTCATTTTGGGCTCCGCGACGCCGTCTTTTGAAACCAAAGCGAGGGCCATGCGCGGCGTCTATGGCTACGCATCGCTAAACAAACGCATCAACGAGAAGGCCTTACCCCAAACCAAAATCATCGATTTGAAGGACCGTTCCGTGATGGTTCCTAACGGTACGGTGTTCTCCAAACCGCTGCTTAACGCCATCAAAGAACGTCTCGAGAAGAAGGAGCAGGTCATCTTGCTCATCAACCGCCGTGGCTATAGTTCCTTTGTAACCTGCGCGAACTGCGGCCATATTTTCACGTGCCCCTCCTGCCATTGCAATCTCACCTACCACCGTGAGGACGAGCTGCTCAAATGTCACCATTGCGGTTATGTCATCAGCTATCCCGAAGTCTGCCCCGAATGCGGGTCGCCTAAGATAAAGCGGGTTGGTTTCGGCACGGAGCGCATCGTCAAAGTCCTCGGCGAATATTTGCCTGAAGCGAGGGTCGGTAGACTCGACTCCGACGTCGGCAAAGTCCGCAAAAAAGTGGCGAAAACCCTGCAGGAGTTCCGCAATTTTGAATACGACATCCTCGTGGGGACGCAGATGATCGCCAAAGGCCATGACTTCCCTAACGTCACTTTAGTGGGCATGGTCTTAGCCGATATTGGGCTTTCGCTGCCTTCCTATAGAGCGAGCGAAACCACGTTTGAGCTCATCACCCAAGCCGTCGGCAGAAGCGGTCGCGGCGCCAAACAAGGTGTGGCCCTCATCCAGTCCTACAATCCCTTCCATTACGCGGTTGCTTTGGGCGCCAAGCAGGACTACGAATCCTTTTTCGTCAAAGAAATGCAGCAGCGCAAAATCACCCGCTTCCCGCCTTATGTGTACCTGATCGCGCTGCATTTTTCCGCCAAGGTGGAGCAGCGCTGCATCGAAGCATCCGTCTCCTTTAAGCAGAACCTGGAGGCGAAATTCCCCGATGACGTCACGTGTTTGGGGCCCGTCGTCCCCTATTACGCGGTGGTCGGGGACTACCATAAGCGCAGCCTCCTCATCAAAACCAAAACGCCAGCAAAGATCAAACCCTATCTCGGGGAGCTAGTCCGCGTCTTGTCGGGCAAAGGCGGAATCGACATCGAATGTGACGTTGACCCCCTCGATTACTGAAAATGGCTGTGATAGAATATCACACGTTGAAGGTAGTTGCTTATGATCACAATCCAAGTCTATGGGCTCGACCAATTCGTTGTCGGCCGCTATTCCAGGGAGAATACCCCAAACATCGCCCAGGCTTTTGAATGCCCCGAGGACGATATTTCTTTCTATGCTCCGGAAGCCATGATGTTCCATAACGGCGTCGAGCAGACGAGCTGGAATACCTTGGTCGTGGTCCTCGCCCCAAGCAAATACAGGGCCGTGGAGAAAACGGTCGCCGAAACGTTGGCTAAGTCGCTTAGCCTTTTCTCCATCAACGTCGACGTGGTGTTCCAATATTACGAGGAAGCCGCCCATTACAGTTACCGTAACGAGCAATATCCGCGCTTCATCACCACCGACGAAATCCGCGATGACGCCGCCTCGATGCAGTTTGGCGACGAACCGGAGCTGATGGAAGGGGAGGAAGACCTAGCCGAGGATGGCGACCCGCAGGTTCCCCATGTCGAGCAAGTCGAAGAAGACATCTACCTCGGCGACGCCTTCGCTGGCTTTGAAGAGCGCATCGAAGAAAACTACAAGAAGAAATCCAATTAGTAGGAGGATCCCCATCATGATCAAAGAATTTGAAATTGCCCTTGAAGTCCTTACGGATGTTTTGGACCAAAAGACCCCATTCGCGGAGGCGCTTCGCTCGAAGTTCCAGAAGAACCTCGATTTGAGGCCGTTACGCGGATTGGTCGCGGGCCTTGTCGGATGCGAACTCCGCCACCAGCTTTATTTTGATTTCATGCTTAATGGCTTGGAGACCTACGAAGTGGAGGAGAAGAGGCTGCTTGCCCTCGCTCTTGCCAACGCGTTCTTCTTCCGTCGCTTCGACGCCACCCTCGTCCATGAATCTCTCAAGGAACGCTTCGGCGAGGAGAAGTTGGCTTTGGCCCAACCTTTATTCGACCTCACCGAAACCCCCGAGAACTATATCCCCGACACCGTCGACCGCAGGGGAGCCCAATATCTCTCCCTTCGTTTCAACGTCCCCGAGTGGATGGTCAAAATCCTCAACCATTTCGGCGGCGCGGCGGCCTACCAGTCCTTGCGTAAATTCTCGCGTCCTTTCGCGACCACCCTCCGCGTCCGCACTTCGGCGTTAGGCATGAAGAAAGTCTTGGAAAACCCTGACTTCACCGAGGCCGCCGTCCCGGGCATGGTCGTCTACAAAGGCACGACCCCGCTTCGCAAAATCCCCGAATTCCGCAAAGGCCAGCTTTTCCCCGAGAAACTGCTCACTAAGCACATCCTCGACGCCCATCCCGTGGCCGAACCTTCGGAAGTGCTTCTGTATAACGGCAACGCCGATCCCTCTTTGGAACTCGAACTCATCGAGACCTATGGGGCCAACGTCGGCATGAATATCGCCGTTCCCGACGTCGACAAAAAAGTCGAAGTCACCAAGCTCATCAAGGAAAAGAACCTCCATAACGTCAATTTCTTCTCCGCGCCGGACCCCGAATCCATGGAAGCCTCCGTCTCTGGCATGCAGAAACTCGTTGTGGTGGCCCCCAATTCCACCAACTTCGACCTCATCCCGACCTCTCCGGACTACATGCTTCATTTCGACCGCAACAGCATGGATTCCCTCATTGAAGGGGAACGCAAGGCGCTCGAAGGAGCCGCCAAATACGTCGACGAAGGCGGAACCTTGCTTTATATCGTCTACACCATTTCGAAGAAAGAGGGCCATGGCCGCATCTCCGATTTCCTCAAGGCCCATCGCGAATTCAAATTAGTCAGCGAAGAACAGCATTTCCCCTATGAAGAATTCGAAACGGCCGCCTATGTCTGCGAACTTCGCAAGGGCGCCGAAGAACTCACCATTCCCCCGGCATTCGCCGATTTAGCCACCAGCGCCACCAACTCCGCCTCCATCCCACAGGCCTCAGCCAAATGAAGAAGAACTTACTTGGATATACCTTGCCTCAGATGACCGAGGAATTCGTCGCCCTCGGCCAAACCAAATACCGCGCCAAACAGGTCTATGCTTGGGTCTATCAGAAGCGCGTTCTTTCCTTCGCGGAAATGACCGATATCTCGAAGGACTTCCGGGCCACGTTGGAGCGTGATTATTGCCTGGACCTTCCCAAAATCTTCACCCGCCAGGATTCGAGTGACGGCACCATCAAGCTGCTTCTTGAAATGGAAGACGGCGCCAAGGTGGAGACCGTCTTGATGCCCTATAATTATGGCGATGCCATCTGCGTCTCCAGCCAAGTCGGCTGCAACATGGGCTGCGCGTTCTGCGCCTCTGGGTTGCACCGCCGTACCCGCAACCTGACCGCCGCCGAGATGATGGGTGAAGTCCTCGTCATGGACCAGCTCTTGTCCCAGTGGGGGAGGAGGGTCACCCATATCGTCGTGATGGGCACCGGCGAGCCTTTCGACAACTATGATAATGTCCTTTCCTTCGTGAAGGCGGCCAACGACCAAAGCGGCCTCTCCATCGGCGCGAGGCACATCACCGTCTCGACCTGCGGGCTCGTCGACGGCATCCGTAAATACGGAAAGGAAGGCATCCAGATCAACCTTGCCATTTCCCTACATGCCCCCAACGACGAAATCCGCAACCAGATCATGCCCATTTCCAAAGGATATCCGATGGATAAACTCATGGAGGCCGTCAAGGATTACGAAGAAAACGCCGGCCGCCGCGTGACGTTTGAATACATTCTCCTCGCGGGGTTGAACGATTCCCTCGCCCACGCCGATGAACTCGCCGATTTGATCCATCGCTACCAGATTTTCGCCTACGTCAACCTCATCCCTTATAACGAGGTCGCCGAAAAGCCATACCGCCGCTCGTCAATGAAACAGGTCAAGGCCTTTGCCGACCGTTTGATGAAACGCGGCGTCAACACCACCGTCCGCAAAGAATTCGGTGGGGATATCGATGCCGCCTGCGGCCAACTTCGCAGCAAAGTATTGAAGGAGGGACAGGAATGAACTACAAAGGCCATTTCGCCTCCAAAACCGATATCGGCCGCGTCCGCGTGACCAACGAAGACCAAGCCACCGTCCTCACGAATTACCATGGGGATGTTTTTATGGTGGTCTGCGATGGGATGGGCGGCCAAAACAAGGGCGACTATGCTTCCAAAATGGCCCTCGACTACCTCGTTGAGGCGTTCCAGAACAAGCGCCGCACCCCAATGGTGCTTTCCCGCGCTTGGCTACGCCGCGCCATCAAGGAAGCGAATCTCGCCATCTTCAACGAGGCGGAACGTTCCGAAGCCTACCGCTCGATGGGCACGACTTTAGTGTGCGTCCTCATCCAAGGCAACAAGATGGCTATCGCCAATGTCGGCGATTCCCGCGCCTACGCCTATGATGAACGCGGCCTTACCCGCCTCACCCGCGACCAAACCTATGTCGACTATTTATACCGTTCCGGGCAAATCAAGCAGAAGGAGATGGAATCTTCCCCAGACCGCCATGTCCTCATGAATGCTTTAGGCATCTATCCTAGCGCCTCCTTCGACCTCGAAGTGAAGCCCTATGGGGGAGAGACCATCCTACTTTGCTCCGACGGGCTTTATAACAACGTTTCCGAACCCGAGATCCGCGCGATTTTGTCCACCGATGAACGCCCGGACCAGAAAGTTTCCTCCTTCATCGCCGAAGCCAATTCCAACGGAGGTTCGGACAATATGGCCATCGCCATCTGGGAGACCGACCGCCATGATTAAAATCGGTGACAAAATCGACGACCGTTACCGCATCGTCTCGCGCATCGCCACGGGCGGCATGGCCGATGTCTATGAGGCCAATGACCTCATCTCCAAACGCATCGTTTCCCTCAAAGTCATGAAAGAGGAACTCATGGCCAACCAGGAAAACGTCTCGCGTTTCCTCAACGAAACCGCCTCCGCGGCGTCGCTAAATCATCCTAACGTCGTCCGCGTCTATGGCCGAGGAACCATCGAAGGAAGGCCCTACATGGCCAATGAGTTCATCCGTGGCCAGACGCTTCGCGACAAACTCAATTTCGCCGGCGCGCTTCCTTTGTTTGACGCCTGCGAGGTCATGTTGCAGCTCACTTCCGGCGTGGATTATATTCACCGCCATGGCATCGTCCACCGCGATTTGAAGCCGGATAATCTGTTCTATATGTCCGACGGGACCTTGAAAATCAGCGACTTTGGCATCGCCGCGCCCATCGGCACCGCCAGCGATGGCGATTCCATCCAAGGGACCATCTATTATTGCGCACCCGAGATGATTATGGGCACGCCCGTGGCCATCGCCAACGATATTTATTCGATGGGCGTCATCTTCTTTGAACTGCTCACCGGCCAAGTCCCCTTCGACGGCCAAACCGTGGAAGAAGTGGCGATGAAGCAAATGCGCAAACGCTTTCCCGAAGCCTCGAAGTTCGTCCCTAGCGTCCCCCGTTCCATCGACAAAATCATCATCCAAGCCTGCCGCAAGCGGGCCGAGGAACGTTACGTGACCTCAATGGAGATGAACCAAGCTATTGTGAAAGCGATGTCGGATACCGATAATTTCAAAGAAAGGAAAGGCTTGCTTCGAAAGCTGTTTGGATTCAAATGAGCCGTGTCATCGTCGCCCCCTCCATTCTCTCCGCGGATTTCTCCCGCATTGAGGCCGAAGTGCGCAAAATGGAGCCCGCGGGCGCGAAATTCATTCACTTGGATGTCATGGATGGCAAGTTCGTGCCAGCCACGACTTTCGGCCCGGATTTGGTGGCGAAGATCGCCTCCTCCGCGGGCGCGATGATAAAGGATACGCACCTGATGGTGGAGGATCCTGCCTCCCTCATCAAGCCTTTTGCGCAGGCGGGAAGCGATTTGATCACCGTCCATTACGAATCTTTTTCTACGGACGAGGAACGTTTCGCCTGCATCCGTTTGATACGTTCGTTAGGACTCCTTGCGGGGATGTCCGTGAAGCCGGCGACGCCTGCGGAAGTGTTGCTTCCTTTCCTGCCTGAGCTCGACTTGGTGCTCATCATGTCGGTCGAACCGGGTAAGGGCGGGCAGGCTTTTATGCCTGAGGCGTTAACCAAGATTCGACTTATTCGCGAAAACATCGCCAAAACCCATCGTAAAATTTATTTGGAAGTCGACGGCGGCATTAATGCTTTGACCGCCGAGGCTTGCGTCGAAGCCGGCGCGGATACTTTGGTGGCCGGAAGCTACCTTTACGGGCATGAAGATTACGCCCAGCGGCTTGCGGGATTGCTTCGTCTATGACACAGATCGTCGTCTTATCTTTTATCTTTTTAGGCGTTGCCGCCTTAGTTTCCTTCAGCCTGTTTTTCTTCTATGGGCAGAAGCGGATGAAGCAGGGGGAACGCCACTATGATTTCCTCAGCGAGTTCCCCTTTGAATATATCCGCGACGGGGAAGAGGTGTCCCCGTTATCCCGGGGATTGCTGATCGCGAGCCTGTTCTTCACCATGCTTCAGGGCGCGTACATGCTTTTGACGAAATCGATGCACGAGGAACTTTTCAGTTTCTGCGTGCTTTATTTCGTGGTCCTAGGTCTGTCCTTTGTTTTCATGTTGGCCGTGTTTTTGGCCCCGGCCTACCATACCAAACCTCATTTGGCGTTTTTCATGATCGGGGGGACGCTAGGTGTTCTTTCCTCGATACTAGCCGCCATCATTTTCTTCAATTTATCCCATATTCACTTATTCTTATCGACTTTTTTCGGCATTATCATGGGCATTATCGCGGTCGCGCAGTTCGCGCTTTTGGCCAACCCAAAGCTTTCCACTTGGGCGAAAATGCGTAGCAGCGTCGACGAAGACGGCAACGTCGTGACCAGCAGACCGCGCCCCTTCGTGCTCGCGTTTACGGAATGGCTTCTATATTTCATCGGCAGTGGGGCGAGCTTCCTCTCGCTTGTCGGATTCTTTGTCCTTTGCCTGTTACAAGCATAAAGAAAAGCCGACGGTTAGGTCGGCGTTTGCTCTCGGATCAAAACCGATTACTTCGCGGCTTTGGTCGACTTTTTCAACGTGCGATAGGCGCGGTTCGAAATGCGGATGACAACGACCTCGCCGTCGATTTCGACTTTGCGCTTTTGAAGATTGACGTTCCAGCGACGACGGGTAGCCCTTAAGGAGTGGCTACGAGTGTTTCCGCTGACGGGTCCTTTGCCGGTGACTGGGCAATATCTGGACATAGTTTTCACCTCCCGCGTTAGACGCGGTGTGTAATATAACACGCGCGGAACACGGTGGCAAATGATTTTTGATATTAATAGGTTCTTTTACCCAATTATCCGAATATGTATTCCTTCTTTATGGCGTCTAAAAAAGGCGAAATCATGACAAACTTGATGATTGACCCTCGTTCTTCAAAACTTTTGGTGTAAACTTAGTTAGCCTAATCATTAATTAGCATCAGGAGGACTTCGCATGGCTATTAAGATTGCCGCGATGATTCTCGCCGGAGGTAAAGGTACCAGGCTTGGAGCGCTTACGAAAAAGCTCGCCAAACCGGCGGTCAGCTACGGCGGGAAATACCGCATCATTGATTTTCCTTTGTCCAATTGCGCGAACTCAGGAATCACGCACGTGGGCGTTCTAACCCAGTATGAAAGCAGCGCCCTCAATTCCTATATCGGGAATGGTAAGAACTGGGGCTTAAACGGCGTTAACTGCCTCACCAGCGTTCTCTCGCCGAAACAGACCGAGCAGGGCTCGAACTGGTACCGCGGAACCGCCGACGCCATCTACCAGAACTTGGATTGGCTTGACGAACTTGACCCAGAATACGTGCTCATCCTTTCCGGTGACCACATCTACGCGACCACTTTCGACGAGATGCTCGCCGCCCACATCAAGAACAAAGCGGACTGCACCGTCGCCGTGCGCGAGGTTCCCCTTGCGGAAGCTTCCCGCTTCGGCATCTGCGAGACCGACGAACGCAACTTCATCGTCGGCTTCAAGGAAAAACCTAAACAGCCCAAAGGCACCCTTGCCTCCATGGGCATCTATATCTTCACCTACACTTCGTTGAAGAAGTACCTCAAGGCCGACTTCGGCAAAGAGAAATCCGACCACGACTTCGGCAAGGACATCATCCCTTCGATGATCGCCAGACAGAAGAGATTGCTCGCCTATCGTTACGCCGGGTATTGGAAAGACGTCGGCACCATCGCCTCCTTACACCAAGCCAACATGGACTTGTTGCTCTCCGGCGATCCCGAGATCGACCTCTATTCCATCCAAGACAGCGCCCATATCTATTCCGAGGACAACCATTGCCCCCCGCAATACATCGGGACTAACGCCGTCGTCCGCGATTGCTTGATCAACCAAGGCGCGGTCGTCAAAGGAACCGTGGACCATTGCGTCATCTCCAGCGATGTCACCGTCGACGAAGGCGCCGAATGCTACAACACCGTCTTGATGAACGGCTGCCACGTCCGCGCCGGGGCCAAAGTTTATGACTGCCTCGTCGCGCCTAATGAAATCGTCCGCAAAGGCGAAGAAGTCAACGCCACCCGTGATGGCATCGCCCTGTATGCGGGCGGGAGGACCGTAAAATGAAAAACGTCATTGGCTTAGTCAATTTCCATACCGCGCCGGAAGTTCTTCCGATCACCGCGTCGCGTCCGCTTGGCTCCACGTCCTACCTGGGCCGTTACGCCTTCTGCGATTTCGCCCTTTCCAACCTTTGCAACTCGGGCATTTCTCAAGTCGGCTTGCTCGTCAAGGACCATCAACGTTCCATCTTGAAGCATTTAGGCAACATGTCCTCCTGGGTCATCAACACCAAGATCGGACATCAACGTATCCTCTATAACGAGCCCGCGCATCGCGATCCGCGCCTCAACACCGACCTCAACAACCTCGTCGAGAACGATTGGCTTCTCTACGATTCCTCGGCCGAATACCTCCTGTTCGTGCCATCCCACCTCGTCGTCTCCATGGACCTTCGCCCTTATTTGAAGAACCATGTTGCCGAGAACCGCGCGATCACCCTCGTCGCCTCGAAGCAGCGCAACGTCAAATCCGCCTTCCTTGGCTCCAAGGTCCTCGAATTCGACGCCCAGGGCACCCTCGTCGACGCCAATACCAACGCCGGCCAATACCCGGGTCCCGCTTCCGTTTACCTTGACACGCTGATCGTCAACCGCCATCTTCTCATCGAACTCATCCAGAAATACAAAGCCGTCAACCCGCTGCTCGATATCTTCTCGCTCCTTCTGATGGGCTACAAAGATGGCGTGGCCCCGATCGCCGTCGAATATTTCGATGGCTTCGTCCGTTCTCCGGATACCTTCCACCATTACATGGATTACTCCCTCGAGATGCTCGACAAGCACAAAGCCGACCAACTCTTCAATCCCCAATGGCCGATCTACACCCTCACCCACGATACCCCGCCGGCCCTCTATGGCGTGGATGCGGAAGTCTCCAATTCCTATGTCTCCAACGGCGCCCGCGTGCAAGGCAAGGTCTTCAACTCGATCATCGCCCGTAACGTCATCGTCGGCAAGGGAGCGATCGTCAAGAACTCGATTATCTTCTCCTCCGTTAAGATCAACGATGGGGCGGTGGTGGAAAACGCGCTGATCGACAAATACGCGATCATTGAGCGTGAGCACACCATCAAAGGCAAAGCCAAAGATCCCCTCTATGTGGCCCAAGGAGCCATTCTATGAGAATTGCCATGGTCGCCTCCGAGGCGAACCCTTTGTGCAAAACCGGCGGTTTGGCCGATGTCATCTGGTCCCTTAGCCACGAACTCGTGCAGATGGGCCATGACGCCTTCATCGTCATTCCCTTCTACAAGACCATCAAGGACAAAAACATAGCCAAAGTAACTCGCGTTGGCAAATATGAAGTCCGCCTTTCCTGGAGAAGGCAGCTCGCCGAGATCTTCAAAACCGAGATCAACGGCGTCACCTTCTACCTCATCGGCAACGATTTCTATTTCGACCGCGATAACCTCTATGGCTATGGCGATGACAGCGAGCGTTTCGCCTTCTACACCTTGGCGGTCCGTCAGTTCTTCCCGTTCCTCAATGAGAAGGTTGACGTCATCCATATCCACGACTGGCAAGTCGGCATGCTCCCGGTCCTCATCCGCGAGCAGAGCCTCTATGAGCCCGTCTACGATGAAGTCAAATTCGTGATGACGCTTCATAACGAAGCCTTCAAGGGTTACTTCGACCGTTATTTCCTCAACCATTTCTATGGTTTGGGCGACTATCTTTATGACGATGGCCGCGTCCGCTTCGATAACATGGTCTCCTCCTTGAAGTCGGGCATCATCTTCTCGGACAAAATCGTGGCCGTCTCCCCCAACCACGCGAAAGAACTTCTGACCCCTGGCGACGATATGCGCCTAGACGGCGTCCTCTCGATGAGAAGCGCCGACTTCACCGGTATCGTCAATGGCGTCGACGAAGAGGAGTTCGACCCCGAACACGACCCGCTTATCGCGAAGAACTTCTCCGCGTCTAAGCATGCCGCGGGCAAGAAGGCCTGCCGTCAAAAGCTCATCCAAAGCTTTGAGCTCAATGACGATGACGCGCCAATCTTCGGCTTGGTGAGCCGCCTCACCTTCCAGAAAGGCATCGACCTTATCCTGGCCCACGCCGAGACGCTGCTCAATAGTGGCGCCAAACTCGTGATCCTTGGCTCGGGCGAAAAAGGTCTTGAAGAAGGATTCCAAAGCCTTCATGACCGTTACCCTGGACAATGTGGCGTATATATTGGCTATAGCAACCAAATCGCCCATGATGTCTACGCCGGCAGCGACTTCTTCCTCATGCCCTCGTTATTCGAACCCTGCGGTATCGGGCAGATGATCGCCCAGCGTTATGGGACCCTTCCTATCGCGCGTGCCGTCGGTGGGCTTAAGGACACCATCGTCGCTTATGACGGCGAGAACGAGAAGGTTGCGGATGGCTTCCTCTTTGAGAACTATGACGTGAACGGACTCGCTTACGCCTGCGACCTGGCCTTAGGCGTCTACGCCGACAAAAAGAAGATGAACAAACTTCTGGTCAACGCGATGAAAGCCAACCATTCCTGGCGTAAATCCGCGGAGCTCTACTTGGGCATTTACCGCGAAATCACCGGCAAGGCCGAATAAAGCAAAACACCCTTAGGCGCCTCCTTGCGGGGCGCCTTTTGTGCTTCGATAAAGCACGTTTCTAGCCTTGTTAAAGCGGTGCCTTAAGCATGATAACCCAAGTTCGTGCGTTTCGCTGCTTTGTGGCTTGATAGCGGCTAATGCGAAAGGGATGGAAACGCGGTGCCGAAGGCGTGTGGAGAAATAACGATTTTCGTTACGATGTACAAACATATAGGAAAAGATAGAAGAACCTATAGAAATTCGATTGTAACGATTGTTATTATTCATAATATGTTATAAATAATATAGTGAAATACGGTTGCGCTTCCGCATCTTCGCCTGCGATTCATGACTAATTTTGAAAGCAAATGCCATGGATTCCAGATGAAAGCAAGCCATTAATTTCTTATACTAGAGGGGCATCCAGCAAAGGAGATGAGCCATGCCGTTAAATGACCGTTTCGTTCAAGGCGCGCGCAATGTCCGCTCTGTTATTTCGGGCATTATTATATCGTTGGTCGGGATTCTCTTCATCGGCGTCGGCGTTTTCTTTTTCGTCAAGCCGGATACCGTCTCGAATTTGGGCGGTAACGGGAACGATGGCGGGCTTATCATCAAACTCCTCTTCCTTCTCATGGGATTTATTTCTTTATCCGTGGGCGTGTTTTTGATCGCGCGCGTGGTCAAAGCCGTGCAAGATTCCAAACCATCGGTGAAAGGAAACGGCCAGGGACATCTTGTTCCCGAGGATGACTTGGGGGCGCATACCGTCGTGGACACCAATTATTTCTTCCATTGGGGCGGGACGATGAATCTTTGTTATTATCTCGAGGAGTGGAATGGGGATATAGTCTATGAATGCCGCCTTAGGCGTTATCACCTTTTCGGCGCGAAAACCTATGAATTCATCGATATTCCCAATGAATCTGTGCGAAAGTTCAAGATGGGGAAAACTTTTACGGCTAAATCAAATGAGTGGACTACGCCATCGAGGCAATTCAAAATCGATGGGGTGATGTGCTTCGACTATCTCCGGCAAAGAGGCTATGAACTTAAACCTTGTCGCGATGGGAAAGCCCTTATCCGTTACGAGTTATGGAAGATGGAGGACAAAGTCATGGACATCGTCCCTTGCAGCGCGAAAGATCCTTGGGACGAAGAGAAAACGAACATCCTCCACTTTGGCAAGGGCGTCTATCGGCTGGAAATCCATGACTGCAATCTGGAAGTCGCGGTGGTGGCGGGGTTTATCGTCTCCGAAATTGAGGCCGTCTATTAAACCGACTCCCCTTTTCCAAAACCCGTGACTATAGGATAATGAAGATGACGAAAGTCCAAAGGGGGCGAACGATGCCAAAGAAAGCCAAACAAGAAGCAGAACGCATCGAGGCGACCGAAGAACTCAAAGACATGGTCTCCTCGTTAAACGAACTACCTACCGATGCGCTGGAACAATTGTTGAAGAATCTTGAAGATATCGAAGCCTACAACAAAGCCCATCCGGAAGAGTTTAAGAAAGGCAAGTGAACTTCGGCTTTCGGGCGCTATAGAGCGGCTATCTTTTCTTTTCAATAAGAAAACGGCCCGAAGGCCGTCTTGAATCTTAGATGTGACGTTAGCGATCGTTCTCGCGGATTAAGGCAAATTGATTGCCGCAGACGAGCTGTCCCATGGACAGCGACGCATTCGCGTAGGCGCCTGCAATACGGGAATTGA
>JAGAHY010000094.1 GCA_017626815.1 Bacilli bacterium
CGATTATCGGCGGCATCGTCTACATGACCCGCAAATCCAAAGCCCGCAACTACTTACAACAACTTCAGCAGAAGATCCAGCACGCTGCTTCTACGATTGATAACTATCAACTCCAGCGCGTCACCATTCTTCAGAATACTGCCCGTTTAGTCCAAGAGGCCACCAAGCTCGACAAAGAAACCTTCACGGCCATCGCCAAGCTCCGCGCCAACGCGGTCGAAGACGATCAGGCTCGTATCGAACTCGCGCAGCACATCGACGCCGCCGCGAAGTCCCTCAATGTCGCTTTCGAGAATTACCCGGATCTCAAAGCCCATTCCGCCATCCGCGACGCGATGCAGCAGAACACCTACCTCCAGCAAGAGATTACCGCCGCTAGGGAAATCTATAATGATGCCGTCCTTCGTTGGAACACCGAAATCTTCCAGCCCTGGGCGAAGAAATGGGCTGCTGCCAAAGCCGGATACACGACCCGTATCCCCTTCATCGCTTCCGCCGAAATCAAAGCGGCCAGCCAAGGCATCTTCTTCTAATCGTAGAATCGTCCTTGAAACCCATGCCTCTAGCCTTGCTAGGGGCCTTTTTAATCGCCTTGTGGTCAGAAACATTAACGAATAAAAAGGAGGCAGTTAGAAGCCTCCTAATTTCGTAAATGGACGGGGTTTTGCTTAGGAATTCAAATACAACACCATGAAGATCATACTGATGGCGGTATAGAAGATACCTGTCACCAGCAAGAAGCCATAGGATGACGCGGGTTGCCCCGAACGATATTCATGATAGTCGTAGTAGGTGTGGAAGGGGAACTTGTTGTGGTTCTTCTGGAATAAGGAGATAAATCTCCTCACACCATAGAAGAGCATCTCGTAGGCGCCGCCATTGCTGGCGACGACAAGCAGTCCCAATCCGGCGGCGATGATGCCCACGCCAAAGAAAGCATTGGTGAGAATGAAGTAGTTCTTATTTGCCTCGTTGCGGATGTTCCAGTGCGTCTTTTCAATCACGGTTTGGTAATTTTCGAAGATACCCGCGACGCAAAGCCAAATGAAAATGATGACCGCACATACAGCAAAGCAAATGCCGTATTGGAGGATAATGGTTTTTCTACTTCTCTCGGGCTTTTTCATCGAGTTCTTTGATTTCCTTTAGATAAGCGTCGTATTCCGCTTGGTTACAGCTGATGTAGTGACCAGGCAAGATTTCGCGTAATGTCGGTCCCTCTTTGGAGTAATCGTGGGCCGCGAGAGGGTTATAGGTGATTCTCTTGCGGATTTTCTCGTAACGGGGGTCGGGTAATGGAATAGCGGAAAGTAACGATTTGGTGTAGGGGTGGAGGGGGTGGGCGAACAGCTCGTCCGAAGTGGCGACCTCGACGAGGTGGCCGAAGTACATGACACCGATGCGGTCGGAGAAGTACTTGACGACGGAAAGGTCGTGGGCGATGAAGAGGATCGTCAAGCCCATGGAGTCACGAAGTTCATTCAAGAGGTTGATGACCTGCGCTTGGATGGATACGTCTAAGGCTGAAATAGGCTCGTCGGCGATGATCAGCTCAGGCTTTAGGACAATGGCCCTAGCGATGCCGATACGCTGCCTCTGACCGCCAGAGAATTCGTGGGGGTAACGCGTTGCGTGTTCGGGCACAAGACCGACGAGTTCGAGGACGCGATAGACTTGCTCATCGATATATTTCTTGTCGCGGATGCCACGGATGATTAAACCTTCGGCGATGATATCGCGAACCGTCATACGGGGGTCAAGCGAGGCGATCGGATCCTGGAAGATCATTTGGATCTTGTTCATGATACGGTCTTTTTTCGCGAGACGATATTGCTCTTTATATTCGGCTTCAAGCTCGGCTTTCTTCGCAGGATCCGTCTCTTTTTCGAGTAAAGGCAAATATTTCTCGTCGACTTTTTTGGCTTCGTATTCACCGAATTCCTTGTTGCAGTTGCGGTGGTCATGGCGCGCGGATTTGATCTTCTCGTTGGCGGCGTTGACTTTAGCCACGCAGGCATCCGAGAGTTCTTTTTCCTTAGCGACGTATTCAGGGTTTTTGGTGTCGCCGCCATATTGTTCCTTTAACGCGGCCACGGCAGCCTTATATTCGGCTTTCGCGGCTTTGCGTTCATCGACGTAAGAACGGACGCCGGCGACGATGCGCTTGCCGTCGAAATAGACGGAACCGCCAGTCGCGTCGTAAAGACGGATGATGGTGCGGCCGGTCGTGGTTTTGCCGCAGCCAGACTCGCCTACTAAGCCGAAGACCTCGCCTTTATGGATGTCGAAGCTGACATCATCGACGGCCTTAAGCTCGGCCTTGCCCATCTTGAAGTATTGTTGGAGGTGGTCAACGCGGAGCAAAACTTCCTTTTCGTTATTCATGGTAGTTCTTCGCCTCCTTCTTCATGCGTGCGATACGGTCGGTGATGATCTTCGGCGGATTGACCTTCGGAGCCTGTGGGTGGAGTAACCACGTGGCTGCGCTATGGGTCTCGCTGATTTCAAACATCGGCGGTTGTTTCTCAAAGTCGATGGCCAAAGCGTATTTGTTACGTTCGGCAAATGCATCGCCTTTGGGCGGATAAATCATGTTCGGCGGGGTGCCTGGGATGGCTTCGAGTTTCTCCGAGGTGTCGAGGTCCGGCATGGAGGAGAGAAGCGCCCAGGTGTAGGGGTGGCGCGGATCATAGAAGATGTCGTCGGAGGTACCGGATTCGACAATCTTGCCCGCGTACATGACGGCAATACGGTCGGCCATATTGGCCACGACGCCGAGGTCGTGGGTGATGAAGATAACGGAGAGGTTACGTTCGACTTTAATCTTGTTGATCAATTCAAGAATTTGCGCCTGGATGGTGACGTCAAGAGCGGTGGTCGGCTCGTCGCAGATCAAGATGTCGGGGTTAGCGGACAAGGCGATAGCGATGACGATACGTTGCCTCATGCCGCCGGAGAATTCAAACGGATATTGCTTGTAGCGGATGTGAGGTTGTGGGATACCGACTTCCTTCATGAGTTCGAGGGCTCTGGCTTTGGCGATGCCTTTCGTGACGCGAGAGACAAAGCGAGAGGCCTGTTCCTTTAAGAAATCGATGAGGCCGACGGTGTGCTTATGGGTGTCAAAATCCTTCTTGCCGAGGGACTTCTCATAGTGGGCGATAAGGTTATCCAAGATCTTGATGATGTTACCCTTGGTAAGCTCAAGGTCGACGAGGTATGGCGGGATGACTTGCCAGGTCGGGGTTTTACCCTTAGCGGCAAGTTCGTCCCATTTGGCTTTACTACGTTCATATTTGGCTTGGTTCTTAGGATTGATCCTTAAGCCAAAGTAGTAGCGGTCGATCTCGTGCAAGATGGAGATACCAAACGAAGATTCGGCAGAGGCGCGGACGGTACGTAAACCGTCGATGGCCGCGAGGACTTCCTTGTTCAAATTCTTTGCGGTTTTATAGACGTACGCTTTATCTTCGAAGCCGTTTTCCTTGCCAAGATTTTCGCGGAATTCTTTTAAATGCGGCAGCAAAACCCCAATCTTTTCCAAAGATTCCTTGCGGTTCTTGTCGAAGCCTTTTTCCGCGACGACGAGGAAATCTTTCATAAAGTGATCGTCGAGGTATTGAAGGGCTTCTTCGTTAAACGCGGGGATATCTTGGATGCTCAGCGGATCAAATTCCGGATGGCTCATGTGATAGTAACCCAAACGGAAGAAGTCCGGCGCTGGACGTTCTAAACCTTCTTTGGCGAGTTCGCCTAAGCGCGAAGAGGCAGCCTGAAGGGCTTCGACGTTCTTCTCTCTGCGGGCTTGATCGAGCTTTTGAATCAACGATTCGATTTCGTCTTTCTGAGCGATGACGTAAGGATGGACGCTGTGCTTGGCGCTATCTTTGACTTCGGCGATGCAACGGGTGAATTCGTTCTTTTGGCCCTTTTCGATGAAGAAAAGCAATTCTTCAACGTTAGAATTTAAGGTGATGACGGCGTTATGGGCGTCACCGTAGACTTTTTCCAAATTGGCTTGGTCGATAACGAAACGATTGAACGTATCGCACATCGAAGCTTTAGCCGCGTCTTCGGGATCTGGCAAAGAGGCGATGCAATGACGGAGAAGTGACAAATGTTTGTTGAATTCTTCTCTGGAATTGCGTTGGCGGGCTTTGCCGTTAAGGATCATGGCCTCGGTGAGTTGTTTGCCGATGCGCATGATGGGGTTAAGGGCGGAGAGAGGATCCTGGAAGATCATGGCGATCTTGTCACCGCGAATCTTGTGCATGTCCTCTTCGGGAATCTTCAAAAGGTCTTTACCATCGTAAAGGATTTCGCCACCTTCGACGATGGAGTTACCCGACAAAATGCCGATAATGGCTTTCGAAGTGACGGATTTGCCCGAGCCGGACTCACCGACGATGGCGAGGGTTTCACCCTCCATGAGGTCGAAGCTGATATCGCGGACCGCCTTAAGGATGCCTCCTTGGGTACGGAAGGAGACCTGTAAGTTTTTGACTTGTAGTTTTTTCTTAGCCATGGTTTAGTCCTCCGTTCCACGTAATGAGGGGTTGAATGCGTCACGTAAACCATTACCGAACAAGTTGAAGGTCAACATGAGCAAGGAAATGAAGATGGCGGGGAAGATGATGATGTGGGGGTAGGTCGTTAAGTAGGGTTGGCCGCCGGCGAGCAACGTACCGACGGAAGTCATATCGCCGGTATTGAGGTTGATGATGCCAAGGTAAGACAGTGAGGTCTCCGAGAAGATCATACTCGGGATGACCAAGACCGAGGAAGTGACGATGGTGCCCAAAGCGTTGGGGAAGATGTGCTTGAACATGATGCGCCAGTCTCTTGCGCCTAAGGTCCTCGAAGCCAAGACGTATTCTTGGTTCTTGAAACGATAGAACTGCATACGGACAAGGCTGGCTTCGCCAATCCATCCCGTTAAGAAGAAGGCGATAAATAGAATAATGGCCTGACTGGTACCACCCATGTGGTATTTGAGCAAAGTGATGACGATCATGAAGGGAACGGCGGACAAAATTTCCGAGATACGTTCCATGATAAGGTCGGCCCTACCGCCATAGTAACCTTCGATAGCGCCATAGATCGCGCCGACGAGCATGTTGACCACGCTGACGACGATAGCGAGGATGAAGGAGAATCTAGCGCCGGAAGCTAAGCAGACGAAGATGTCTTGGCCGGAGTCGTTGGCGCCGAAGATGAACATCGGATAATTGATGCCATCCTTGAGAACATAAGAATGGTAGTAGCGGTAGTACTCGTAATAGTTCACGCGGATTTCGAAGCTGGAACCATGGGAGATGGCATAGGCATATTTGTAGTTGCCTTCGCCTTCGACGCGCATTTTGGAGTGGTAGTTGTCGCCGTTGAAGTAGCCATTAGCATAATACATCGTGGAGTTGTCTTTTTGGGACTCGGCCATGAGGTAAAGTTGGCCTTCGCTAAGGTCAGTAGCCTTGGTATCCGCGGTGGCGTAAACGACAAAGGGAACGAGATTTGCAGTGAAATCCGCCTTACGGGCGATAACTGCGGCAGGTTCGTCGCCATCGAGTTTTAACGCCCAGTAATAGGCCCCATCAAACGAGGCGTCCGTATGTCCGGTGACATTGACGTACATACTGCCATTTTCAGCATCATAATGCCAAATGGAGGCGTCGTCGGCGGAAGTGGCGCTGCTTTCAATGGTGTTATTGCCATTGGCGACAAGTTTTACATATTTGGCGGGCTTACCGAATTTGATGGTATAACCATCATCTTTGGCGGTAAAGGTGAGCTTTGCGCTGGCGGAAGAACTGTTCACGAGGCCAATAGAACCGTCCATCGAATTTAGATTGACGTAGTTTTTGGTGGTGGTGTAATTGGTACGGACAGAGGCCAAGTAGCAATTTTTCTCCGCGGAGAAATCCGTAATCTTGGTCTTACCTTGATCACCGCCAAAGGCGTTGAGGAGAACGTAATCGCTCGCGCTGTATTCGGAGGATTTGATCAAACCAATTGCGGAGCCACGTTCGGCGCCGATACCAAGAAGATATTCGCCATCTAGGGTCGGGTCATCGTGGCCGTTGATTTCGGCATAGATGCCGCCGTTAGTGGCGTCATAGTTGAAGACGGAAGCTTCATCAGCGGATTTAACGAAGGAGATGAAGTTGAGGTTGTCTTCGGTGCTCATCGAGAGGTAGTTGGTTTCATATTCCAAGACATCGTCAATGTCGGAAGTATCCGTCCCTCCTTCTACTTCTTCCTCTTCCTCTTCTTCGACAGCGGAGGTCAACGCGATGGTGAAGCCACCGCTAACTGGGGTAAGCTTCGCGTTAGGTCCGCTGGTGGTGTTGAAATTTTGGACGGAGGAGAGCGAAGGACGGGCATATTCTTTGTAAATGTTCTGATAGGTTACCGTACCGTCTTCGTTGATGGTGTATTCCACAGGAGTGGTTCTGCCATCGATATACTCGGTCTTATACCAGAAGTTGGCGTTTTTGAGGTCCTGGGCAGCCGTCGGACGTTGGGCTGGGTCGGTGATCGGATAGATGATTTGGATACCCATTTCATCCTGATAGGCCTGGATGGATTCAAGGGTATCGCGGCTGACACCTTTCATGAAGACGTTGCCGGTTTTACGGTAGGAATCTAAGCGGTAGGTGTAGGTGGTTTCACCGATGGAGGAGATACCAGTGGTGTACGCTTGACGCTTAATGGCGTTGACGCCGGTTTCGGCACCAATGGCATAATTCTCGATAAAGTTAATTTCGCTGGTGGTCTTCGTATCGCAACCATCGTAGAAATCGAAATTCGGGTTATCGTGAATCTTCGGCAAGCAGTATTTGAGATAGGCGTCGGTCGTAGAAACCTTGTAGGGGGTGCAAAGCGGGGCGATGATGGCGTAGAGAAACAAGACGCCGATGATGCCTGCGGCGACGATGGAGCCTTTGTTCCTGGAGAAACGGTACATGGCGTCAGCAAAGAAGCCACGGGGCTTGGTGACGAGTTCTTTGTCTTTTAAGGGCCTATTCTCGTTGACGAGAACAAATTGCTCTTGGGGTAATTGCTCAAAATTGTTAGCCATAATTATTTCGCCCCCATTCTGATGCGCGGATCGATGATGCCGTAGCTAATGTCGATGACAAGAGAGGCAAGTAGACCGACGAGTATGTAGAATCCGGAGAGGAACATGAACGAATCGTAGTCCATAGAGTTGATGGAGGTCAGATAGAGACCGCCGATGCCCGGGATGGAGAAGATTTTTTCGATGATGAGCGAGCCGGAGAGGACACCGATGAATTCACCGATGATCGAAGGGAAGATAGGAACCATCGCGTTACGTAGAGCGTGGCGGGTGGTGGCCTGAGCCTTGGTCAAACCTTTCGTTCTGGCCAAGAGCATGTAATCGTTGGTGAGGACTTCGGTGAGCTCCGCACGGGTATAACGGGTATAGCCAGCGATGGAACCGAAGGACATGGAGATAACGGCGGGGATCATCGACTGGAACATGGGCCAGCTGAAGTAGTCATAGCCTGACTTCATGAGCAACGGGAACCAGCCAAGGAGGAAGCAAAAGATGAACTGAACCAAAAAAGCGTACACAAAAGAAGGCACGGAAATAAAGACCATTACCGAAGTGGAAATCACTTGATCTTGCCATTTATTTTTCCGTAGTGCGGCGAAAATACCAAGCATGATGCCGATAGGAACCGATACCAAGGAAGAATAAATGTTGATGAGAATGGTTGGGGGCAATTTGCTGGAGAACACTTCGAGGACTGGGTGGTTACGGTGTTCCGGAAGGTTCAGACAAATACCAAAATCGCCCTTAGTGAAGATGCGGACGATATAATTCCAGAACTGCACTGGAATCGGATCGTAATAGCCTCTGGCCCTTAATTGGGCATCGATGATATCACGATCTTTGCCAACTTGAATATCGATGACGATTGGCAAGGCCTTGATGAGAACAAAGCAAATGATCTCGATAATCACAAACGTCATCAGCAACAAGCCAAGACGTTTCATGATGTATTTGAACATGTACATTGCTGTCTCTCCTTTCTTATGTGTGCACGCGTGCCTGATAAGGCAAAGCGAAGCGCGTGGCTTTGGGTCACGCGCTTCGCGAGGTTGTTTAAGAACTACAGACGATTAGAGATTAGAGCTTGTAATCGAAGGTGCCTTTAACAGCAGCCCAAGCAGCGTCATCATAATTATACGTCATGTAGCGGATTCCGCCATAAGTCATGAAGGTGTTGTAATCACGGCTGGCGTACTCGATCTTATAGGAGATGAGTTCAGCGGTGAAGGCGTTGGCGATAGGCACGGAATAGTAGTGCTTGAGGATTTCGCCTTCAAGGGCCGCGATGATGTTGAGACGGATTTCGTTATCGACGAAGCCATCGCTCCAGTTTTCCTGGTAGGGATCGGAACTCTTTACTTTGCCGTTGAGGCATCTCCACCAAGCCATCAAGGACATGGTGTATTCATGGTCGGCGTTACCATCGCCATAGGGGTTGAAAGTGAGAGTGGCTTTCTCGGTATCCCAGCCCTGCGCATAGGCATATGCCTTATCGAGGTAGGCCATGAGGAAGTAGCCGGGGTTCCAAGCAGCGCCAGTCCATCCGCCGGTGCAGATGTCATAAGCGCCAGCGCGGAAGTCGTTCGCCCACTTAGTGCCCCAGGAGGTATCAAACACGACTTCGATACGGCCTTCGAGCGGGGTGCCGACGCAGATTTCTTTGATAGCGCCGTTGATGTAGTCGTAGGTGCGGCGGGTAGAGACGTTGTCGACAGCGGCGCCGAGGACGAGTTCGACCTTGTCGGTCGCGCTGATCTTCTCATCCGCTAAAGCCTGATTGTAGGCGGAGGTGACCAAGGAGCGGGCGAGGGTGAGGTTGTTGCCGCCGTCCAAGGAAGCATAGGCTTCGTCTAAGGAATCGAACGCATTAACGTCGACGCCGTAGACATCGCAGAGGGTCTTCTTCGCGACGTCTTCGTTACGGTAGACACCGCCGTTTTCGACGTCATAGTAGTGCATGGAGTTGAATAAGCCATAGCCAGGGAGCGAAGAAGTGGTGCACTTGTTCGTGTATTCTGCACGGTTGAAGCCGACGGAGATGGCTTTACGGAAGTCGATGTAGGTAAGGATTTCTTTGTCGATTCCTTCGGATTCACGACCCTTTAAGGCCGCAGCGTCGGATTGAAGCTGCATGGATGTGACGTAGTCATCGGCGGTGAAGACGGCGCGCTTGGAGTTCTTGTAATCCGCGGCGACGGAGACGTCAAGGCCGATGCCATCGATGTCACCGGAACGGAACGCTAAGAACGCGGTCTCGTATTCGGGGATGGTTTGGCAGACGATGCGATCGGTCATGTATTGCCCACGATATTCGGGCATATTGTAGCCATACCAGTTCTCGTTGCGTTCAAGGACGTATTCTTTGCCGGCCTGGAAGGAGGTGAGCTTATAGGGTCCCCAAGAAGCGGAAGAAGCAACGGAGGAGTTATAGGTGCTGGTCCAGAGACCACCTTCGATAGCGGGCTCGTGCTTGTTGGCTTCGTAGAGGTCCTTCTTGACGAGGGGGAGGCTGCCGAAGTCATAAGCGGCGTGGTAGGAAAGAGTTTTGCCATCTTCTTTGAAGAGCTGGATGCTGTTATCGAGAACGAGCGTGAACTTCAAGGGGTTGACGGTGTCCGCGAAGAGACCAACTTTGGAGAAGTCCATCTCTGGGAAAGTGTAACTGGTGACGAAGAAATCGAGTATTCCAGTCTCAGGATCCTCAATCCAGAAATCGTAGAATTCTTGGAAATACGCGGTTAAGGTAGCGTCGGCTTTGATCTCCGCATAGGTCTTGCCTTCAAGGGCCTGTTCAGCTTCGGTGGAAAGATAGTTAGCACCATAAGCGGCATTGACGGTGGCAGCAAAGCCAGCTTTTGCAATAGCGGCAACGTAGTCATCGCCATTACCAGCGAGCCAGTCATAGATGTAGGAAGTGCCGCCATCGTAGGGATCGTTCTCTTCAAGCGGAGCGCCAACGTGGAAGACTAACTTATCGTCTAAGTCCGCGCTATATTTTCCGTACAAGGTGCGGGAGCCAAAGAAGCCAACGGTACCCTGCATGACATAGTCATAAGCGTTATGGATGACGAGAGAGTTGTTGTAGAAAGAGTCAGCGCGATAGTTCTTAAATAAAGGATCGAGCTGCTGCTTCATCGTGTAGACGAAGTCTTCCGCTTTAACGGCGGTGCCATCGTCCCACTTAATGTCATCACGGATGGTGAATTCATAGGCATAGCCGCTTTCCGCGTCAAGAGGAACGGCCCAGCCATCTTCACCAGCGTAGGTCAAAGTGACATCTTCGGCTTTGGCGATGGCGCCATATTGAACATCGTATTGGCCGGGGATGATTTTGCCCTTTTCATCGAATTTGTAGTTGTAAGAGAAGAATCCACCAGCAAGATAGTTCATGATTTGAGTATCGTTGTTATCTTGGTAGGTTAATTCGTTCCAGTTGGATGGGGAAACAGTCGTATAGATGTTATAGGTATACGTTTTGTTTTCGACAATAGTGCTAGAGCTCGAGCTGGTAGCTTCGGAGCTATCGCTAGAAGCAGAGGTGCTGGAATTGGACGAATCGGTGCTGGCCGGTGCGACACTAGAAGTGCTCGATTCCGGATTGCCACCGCAGGAAGCCAACAGCATTAACGCACTACTGACGAGTAAGAGTTTTTTTCCTGTCATAGTTTTATTCTCCTTTTTTCAATGGGTGGGACCCTTGACGCAAATGGGTTCCAAAATTGAATGAACATATTTAGCCTTCGATTTAAAAATGTGCAAGAAAAAATTTCGTTTTCTTTTCGATGCTGTCGCAAATGTTGAACATAATAAATATGTACGCGCATTATGCGCGTAAGCGTGCGCGATGGCATAGCTACAATATAAGGGCTTTCATGAAATCGCTTACATTTGATCAAACGCTTCAATTGTTATGGTTAAAAAATCGCAATTTGCCTGTCAATCAAGTGCATGTATTAGCGATTTGATTTGGAATTTTTAGATATCGTTAACGAAATTGAGATAGGAAAACCCTTTTTCGACCGTTGCCCCGAGAGGCGATTTTATCCCTAAAGCCAACCCGGGTTCCAGCCATGCTATACTAAGGATGGATGGTGGCCAGTATGAAGATCAAACAAGGTTTATGCGGCAATGCTTCGATGGAAAATACGGCTTTGTGGAAAAAACTTCTTTTTAGGGCTGACGTGGACTACCTGAATCAAATCCGGAAGTTGGATGCCTCAAAAGTCTTTTCCAATGGTCGCGTGTATTTGCGACCTGTCACCTGTGATGACGACCTGCGTTATTGTTTTCTGGATTTACGGTTAAACCCTGGGCAGGAAGATCTCGTTAA
>JAGAHY010000095.1 GCA_017626815.1 Bacilli bacterium
AAATATGTTCCTTATGACACCTGGGTCCACCGTCTCGACGCCAGGGTCAAGCTATTGGCCACGATTTTATTGATGGTCGCCATCTTTTTGCCCGTCAATGGTTGGTGGATGACGTTATTGACGCAGGGGGTGTTGATGGCTTTTGCCATCTTCATCGTCTTAGGCACCAAGACCAAGCTAACCTCCATCCTTTCTTCGTTAAAATCCATGTGGATCATGGTTATTTTCCTGATGATCATCTATATCGTCGTCCCCAAGACCACGCATGTTTTGCCTGTCGCCTGGGAAGTTAACGGCTGGGTGGTCTACTGGGATTCGTTTGCCGAAGCGGCCCGCATTGTGGCGCGCTTAGTCATGATGATGATGCTGGCGATGAGCCTCACCGCCTCCACAAAGCCCTTGGATTTAACTTATGCGCTGCAATGGTACATGGCTCCGTTAAAGCCCCTGCATTTCCCCGTGGAGGAAATCGCCATGACGATCTCCATCGCGTTACGTTTTATCCCGACCCTTTTGGAAGATGCGATGCGCGTCATGAGGGCGCAGTCATCCCGCGGCGTGGATTTCCAACATGGCAATATCTGGAAGCGGCTTACGGGCATCACGGCCTTGATCATTCCTTTGTTTGTCTCAAGCTTCATCCGCAGCGAGGAACTTGCCAATGCCATGGAATGCCGCTGCTATGATCCTCGCGCCGAACGCACCAAATATCGCAAACTCAAATTCCATTTCCGCGATGCCATCGCCTTTATCGTGGCCGTGGGTTTCTTAACCGCCGCCATCTATTTCAGTGTGTCGAAGATGAATTTCTTCGCCTTCACGGGGGTCTGATGAAATACTTCGGGAAGGTATCCTATTCTGGGGAACGCTATAACGGCTTCCAACGGCAGAAGAAGCTTCTCACCGTCCAAGGGGAACTGGAGAAGCAGTTATCTTTCCTATGCGGCCAACCCACCCTCATCAAAGCCGCGGGCAGGACCGATGCTGGCGTCCACGCGAAAGGCCAGACCTTCTCTTTTGAGTCCAAATCCATTCCTGATGTGGCCACGTTTCTAAAGGCAATGAACCGTTTGCTTCCCGAAGATATCTATGTCTTGGAACTAAAAGAAGTGGAAGACTCCTTTGACGCCCGGCATAGCTGCTGTGGCAAGATCTACCAGTACCGCTTCAGCGTGAACCATCGTTACCCCTTATTGACGGGGAAAATCGCGCAGCTTCGTCGCGACGATTTCCATTTGGAAGCCTTTTTGCAGGCCTTAAACGAATTTAACGGAACCCACAATTTCCAAAATTTCACGACAAAACCCGAAGATAATCATGGCTTCATCCGCACGGTGAAAGTCCTTGATCCCGTGGTTGAAGACGAAGGGAACCTTATCACCATCACCTTTGTGGGCACGGGTTTCATGCGTTACCAAATCCGTTTTATGGTCGGCGCGGCCATCCGCGTGGCGACGAATCGACTAACCGTGGAAGAGATCCGCGCTAGATTAAACCAGAGCAAACGCGAAATCATGCCTTTCAAGGCTCCCGCGGAAGGACTATGCTTGATGGAGGTGCTGTATGAGAAACCCGCTTCCTTATAATCTCCATAGTCATACGTCCCGTTGCGGGCATGCGGTAGGGGAAGATGTCGAATATGTCCAAAAGGCCATCCAAGCCGGCTATGAGGAAATGGCATTCACCGACCACGTGATGCTGCCAGGCATTTCCCAACCGGGAATCCGCGGCGAATATAGCCAAGCCGAGGAGTATTTCGCTTCGGTGAATGATCTTCGCATCCGTTACCAAGACCAGATCAAGATTCATCTCGGTTTTGAGGCGGAGTGGTATGGTGACGTATTCGAAGGCTATTACCGGAAGTTACTTTCCCGCCCGGACTTTGATCTGTTTATCTTGGGGCAACATTGTTATCTCGAAGACGGGAAACTCCACTGGTATGCTTCCTTACCTTTCGAAGAAAGATTGCCCCGTTACCAGAAAGATTTATTGGAGGCGATGGCTTCGGGTATTTATACCTATGTCGCCCATCCGGATATTTATGTCAAATGGCATGAATCCTGGGACGAGGAGACGCGCGCCGTAGCAGAGCAAATCGCCATGGCCAGCAACAAATACCACATGCCTTTGGAACTCAACTGCGTACAGATCCGTTCTTATCCTGAGGCGGCGAAGAAACCGGATACCCTCAATTATCCTTGCCCGATGTTTTGGGATGTCGTCGCCTTATATGGCTGCGATGTCGTCATCGGCGTGGACGCGCATCGCCCCGAACACTATACCGATACCGACTACGATTATATTGTCGCCTTCGCGGAGCGGCATGGATTACGACTATTGAAGGAATGTCCTTTAAAGAAGAAATAAAAAACAAGGTTTTACGGAATATCAACGCAAAACCTTGTTTATTTCTTATCTATTTCAGAATTACTGATCCAACCTTTCGCTTTCGACGCAAACCATGTTCTTATGGAAAGCGAAGCCAAAGGCGATAATGGGATTCGCGCCCCTTATCCGTAAGTGCTGCACATAGTCGCTCTTTTTGATTTGATTTAACGCGGCTTTAGCCCGGTCCGCAATTCGTTGCTTGGAAGTTTTGCTGCCCACATATTTGATTTCGATGACGGCTCCAAAACCACCTTTGTTAAAAGGAGAAATCTCTATGTCGCAGCGCCCCGCGCCGGCGATGACTTCATATTTGACCATACAATCTTCAAATAGCAACGCCGCGATGGTCCCCACCATGATCTGGTAGTTCTTTTCATCGGAGAAATCATAGTAGGAAAGAGACGAAAGAAGGAACTGGGTAAAGAATTCCGATAGCTTTTCCCCATCTCCAGTTTCGATGGCCTTCCGTAGCGTTGCCGCCTTGCTAAGACTTGACTGGTCTTCATAACGTCGAATGATTTCGTTAACAAAACATTGTTTCGCTTCCTCGTTGGGCAGGCTGAGATGATAACGATTAAAGCCAGTCGGATGGAGAGATAGATACCCGGCCAATGCCAAATAAAGCAAAATGCTGGATAAATCTTTACCGACGTCTTCATAGGAAGAAGTGAAATCCAGCGAAGCGTCCATGCCTTCATGGGCTATCGTAGTGAGAAACTGCATATCAAAGTCATGGGCTTTTGCAACGACTTTGGAAAAGGCTTTGTTGCTTCCCGTATTCCCCCAATAGGAGGAGTAGGCGCGATTAGCGATGAAACTCAGAACAGACCAGGGGTTATAATAGATGCCTCCAAGGAATTCATAGCCGCCATAATACTTTTTCAGATTCTGGTGGGTCTGCTCATCCAAATGGAATTTCTCGCATAGCTGGTCGATTTCTTCTTCGTTGAAACCGAAGTAGTTTTTGGATAAGGGGGAGGTTTGGCCGCTGTCTACCGGGATATTGTTTAGTCCTGTCCCCAAGGTTCCCTTTGCAATGCCGAATACTCCGGAGATATATCCAAAGCCAAAGGAATCGGTGTCTTTAAATGTCGCCAAATAGAAACTCTTTAAAAACAACAGGATGTCATTATAGTGTTCGGAGCCGTACGAGGCTTCAATCGGCGCATCATATTCGTCGATGAGGATTAAGGGCTTTTTGCCATAGGTTTTATAAATGAATCGGGACAGGGCCTCAAAACTATGGATATAATCGGGCCTTTGAGCGTGTTTGGATGCGATGTTATGAATGTATTTGGACTCCTCTTCGTTGCAACAAGGCAAGACGCGAGTCAGCCATTTTTTGTAGATGGTCGCTATAGTGGTATAAATCTCATCCATCATATCGGAGGCAACAACGGATGATATGTTCTTAAACGACAGCGTAATCACGGGATATTGGTTCCGGTAAACGTAGTTCGGCGACTGGGCGATTTTGAGGTCTTGGAAGTAGGGATCACTATCCGCATCCATCGAGTAAAATGTTTCGATCATCGAAATCATTAATGATTTTCCAAAACGGCGGGGCCGATTCACAATCAAACTGGTGCTGGATTGCAAAAGTGGGGCAAACTCGTCCAAAATGTCGGTCTTATCGATATATAAACCGCCTTTGCGTAATGACAAAAAGTCTGAAGATCCCAAGTACATATTTTATCCTCCATGTTGATTTTACAACCGTTGACAACGCTTGACAACTTCCGCCACCGTTGACAACTCCTGACAACTTCCGCCACCGTTGACAACGCTTGACAACTAATGACGGGCAAAACGGATAGCAACATCGGCGGTAATTAGGCTGTTTCGAACGGAGGATAGTGGCAATTCAAGAATAAAAAAGCAGAATTTACACAGCAAAACCCCATTTTCTTTGCAATGAATAAATTCGGGGTTTTTGTGCGCGGGCGAAAGTAGTATATTTATCGCCGAAAACGGAGTTTTTTATGGGAAGACATTTTGAAGTCAGAGCCGCCGCGATGGCGGCAACCGCCAAAGCCAAATCGGCAATCTACATGCGCGCTTCGAGGGAAATCTACGCCGCCGCCAAATCCGGTGAGCCCGATCCCAACTCGAACTTGGCACTTCGCGCCGCGATTGAAAAATATCGTAAACAGTGCCCCAAAGACGTCATTGACCGTGCCATTGAAAAGGCCAAAGGTGGCGATGCCGTCGCTTATATCCAAGGCCGTTATGAATTCCTCGGCCCTAGCGGCAGCAACATCGTCGTCGATACCCTTACCGACAACGTCAACCGCGCCCTTGTCACCGTCCGCACCATCTGCACCCGCAAAGGCGCCAAGATGGCTTCGGTCGCCTACAACTTTGAGACCTTAGGCGCCCTCAACTTCGCCTATGGCAACAAAGACGAAGTCGAAGAAACCTTAATCCTTGGCGATATCGACGTCACCAGCGTCGAAGATATCGGCGATGGCAATATCGAAGTCCATGTTGCCCCGCACGCCCTCGAAGAGGCCAAGAAAGCCCTCGAAGGACTCGGCATCAATGACTTTGACCGCTGCGAAGTCACCCTCATCCCGAATGATTGGGTCACCGTCGCGGATGAAGATTTGCCCAAGATCAAGGCGATGTTGGAAGAACTCGACGAAGCCGAAGACGTCCAGAACGTCTACACCAACATCGAAAATCTCTAATCCAGGTATTCGAGCAACGAAAGTTCCCCCTCCACGTGGAAAGCCTCGGCGTAAAGCCTTAGCTTCTCCGGATAGGGGGATTTTTCTTTGCCTTGATGCCAAAGGGATAAGAAGGTCTCTTTATCGAACTCTTCCCGGTGACGGAGCAAATCGATCAAGGTGCGTTCTAAATCATAAGAATTGACGAGGTTACCCTGTGGGGTGACCACGAAACTTTGCCCTAAGCTATATTCTTTATTGCCCACATGACGGCAGGTGACCCCCTCGATTCCTGAGGTGAAGTAGTTGTGGGGTAAGTTAACTTCGATGCGGGGTTGCTTGATTAATCCATGAAGGAAAAGTGCGCTATGGAAGGAGAAGACGGCCTTATGATAACGGAAGGCCAATTCGAAGAAGTCATCGCGCGTATATCCTTTTCTTATATATAGGCCTTTGGAGACTTTCAGGAAGAAACCTTCCTCCTCCAAAGCGCATAAATACGTCTGAGCAATCCCGAAAGAGGCGGCATTTGCGACGGAAACGTAGCCATCGTTTGCCTCGGCCAAATCGAATAAAAGCTCGGTTTTCTTTTTGTCCATGCATCTATTTTACAAAACTATTGTATCAATGAAAACAAAACCTGCAAAAATACTTTGACATACGTAGTATAGACGAACATAATTTGCCTCGGCGCTTCCCGAAGAGGAAGCCACTACAGAAAGGAAATTACACCATGCAGCGTCAAACCACGTTGGCAAAGAAAGAGACGGTCGCCCGTAACTGGTACGTCGTCGATGCCACCGATATCCCTCTTGGCCGCCTCGCTTCCAAAGTCGCGGTCATCCTCATGGGCAAGAACAAGCCCACCTACACCCCGAACGTTGACTGCGGTGACAATGTCATCATCGTCAATGCTAAGAAAGTCAAACTCACCGGCAACCACCCCAAGACCAAGAAGAACTACTACAATGTCTCTGGTTACAATGGTGGCCTCCGCACCCGCACTGCCGGCGTCATGCTTGAGCAATACCCGATCGAAATGGTCGAGCGTGCCGTCTGGGGCATGATCCCCAAGGGACGCCTTGGCCGTCAGATGCTCAAGAAGCTCTACGTCTATGAAGGCGCCGAGCACAAACATCAGGCTCAAGAGCCCGTCGCCCTTGACCTCAGCAAATAAGGAGATTAACCATGGCTAAAGGAACCCAATATTACGGAACCGGCAGGAGAAAATCCTCCGTAGCTCGTGTCTACCTCACCTCTGGCAAAGGCGAAATCACCGTCAACGGCCGCCCCGTCAAGGACTACTTCCCGTTCGAGACCCTTCTTCTCAACCTCAAGCAGCCTCTTGCCATGCTCAACGCCGAAGATCGTTATGATGTCGTCGCTTATGTCAATGGCGGCGGATTCACCGGCCAAGCGGAAGCCATCCGCCTTGGCATTGCCCGCGCTCTTCTCGAAGCTGGCGAAGATCGTTCCACCCTCAAGACGCACGGCATGCTCACCCGCAATGCCCGCGCCAAAGAGCGTAAGAAATACGGTCTCAAAGCCGCTCGTCGCGCTCCTCAGTTCAGCAAGCGTTAATCGAGATCAAACAAGACACAAAAACCCTGGAAATTCAATGTTTCCGGGTTTTTTTGTCGGGAATAACAAACTAATTGAGGGACAATATTTGCTGATAAACTCTCACGATTACGTATAGTAATTGTAGTAAGGATGTGGCCGTATTATCTTGGCTTCGCGACGCATTAAAGGCAATTACGCCCATCCTACAAGCAAAAGCGAAACGCTATCTGACACCCGATAAGGTTAGACAAGAAAGCCAAAGAAGCATAGACTTCTTGTAATCCAAAAGCGGGTCATAGCCTCGTTTGTTAATAGGGGGTGTTCTTGATGAAAGAATTCAACATGTTCCACGAAAAAGTCGCCGCCGACGAAGGGCTGCAGGGAATTTTTGAAACCGATGCGGAGCTTTCCAGCGAAATCGCCTATGACCTTAAAGTAGAGATTGATTCCTTAAAAGAACAACTCGATGCTTTAAAACGTGCCTACCGCGTCTATCATGGCTTTGAAAAAGCGGGTCTTGAACATAAAGAAGATATCGCCGAGGCCATGTATGAAGAAGCCTTAAAAGAGGGCAAGAAAAAAGATGCGGAAGGAGTGGCGGAATTGCTGGAAGAAGCGGCCAAGTTAGGCAGCGTATCCGCGAAACTTGAATACGCCCGTGCGCTCGTCTATGCCGATTATGGCTTAGAACGCGATGTGGAACGCGGCCTGCAACTCATCCGCGAAGAAGCCGATAACGACTTACCGGAAGCCTGCTATATGTTTGTCTGTATCCATAAGGACTATCCCCAGTATGTGGGACCTGATATCGCCCGGCAGATGTGCGAAAAAGCCGCGGCTAAGGGTCACGAGAAGGCCAAACGTCGGTTGAAGAAACCCTTCGAGATGTCGGGGGAGACGCAAGAACTGCTCCGCCGCGAGAAAGACGGGGATAAGAGCGTCTACTTCACGTTATCCATCCGTGGCGATTTAACCTTGGATGACCGCGAGAAATATTTCCGTCTCGCTTTAGATAATGGTGACGCTGCAGCGGAATATGAAATGGGTAAAATCCTTCGTGAATCTGGCGACACCGAAGGCGCGAAGCAATACCTGCAACGCGCCGTCGACCATGGCAGTGCCTTAGCTTGCTTCACCCTCGCCCGTATCATCCTTAATGGCAAACCCCATTTTTATCATGGTGGGGGTATCCCAGACCGTAACGATCCCGATTACCAAAAAGAGTTCGAGCTGATGTCTAGAGCCGCCGACCTTGGCGATTACCGTGGCTTATGCATGATGGGCCGCGCCTATGTCCGCGGCTATATGGTCGATAAGGACTATGAGAAGGCCAGGGAATATTTGCAGAAAGCCTTCGACCTTGGCGAACGCCTATCCGCGCCAAGGCTCATCGCGGAGACGTATCGTTATACCGATGCGCCAGGAACCGCGGCAAAAGCGGTGGAGTACTACAAAATCTCCGCGGATGCCGGAAACCGTTCGGCGATGCTTGGGTTAATGGATATCTATGAAGACGGCCTAAGGGAAGTCGCCAAGGATCCTTCGAAGGCTTCCTATTATCGTTTCCTCGCCGACGATCACTTCTAATACAAAGCGAAAATTCAGAATAACGGCCGCAAAAACGGGCTCGATTTCAGAAAACGCGCCCGTTTTTGCTTTATGTGCGGCTCACGCGCTCAACTTGGGCGAAAGGACATCTATGACGAAGCGACGGCACAAGCATAAATCTCAGACGCGCGGCGAAGTGAAATTGTTTGATTTTCCTCTTGCAGTAGCTCGCGCGCAGGGGTATATTATTTGGGCACTGCGGTGCGTATGGGCCTTTAGCTCAGTTGGTTAGAGCGTCCGCTTGATAAGCGGGAGGTCGTAGGTTCAAGTCCTACAAGGCCCACCAAATTAGAAATATGGCCCTTGATACAGAAATCAGGGTTTTTTTCGCCTTAGGCCACGTTTTTTCTTTTTTGAAGCGCGTATAGGCCTAAAAAAGTGGGATTACCGTTGGCTCGATTCCTTCCAATGCGCGAGATGGTATCGCAACGCAATATGGGTTTTTGAGGGGAACCGAAACGGGAAAGTATCGATGAAATCGGAATTCAGTCACGAACGTGTCCGCTGCGTCTGGCGGCAAAGACGTGCATATGATGAGCGGCGCCTAAAACCAAGGAAAAACAGCTGGATTGAGAAAGAAACGGATGGGCTCCAAAATTGGCACGCGCCGTGTGGATTTATTTGGTCAGTTACGCTATAATACTAATAGAGGTATGACCAAATAAATTCCTTGGCTTTTATGAAGTATTCCGAAGACAATATAACCGAATTGAAAAGAGAGTTGACCGACGACATAAAAAAAGAAATCGTCGCATTTTTGAACACGAAGGGCGGTACCGTCTATGTCGGCGTCGATGATGAAGGCGCGCTGTATCCGCCCTTCGCTGACGAAAGCAGAGACGAATTATCCTTGAAAGTGTCTTCATGGCTCCAAGAAGCGTTCTTTCCGATTCCGTCTGACTTGGTTTCTTTTTATTTCAACGAAGAGAACGCGTTGGTCATCGAAGTCAGCGAAGGATCGAAAAAGCCATATTATCTGAGGGAAAAGGGGCCAAAACCCAGCGGCGTATACAAAAGAAGCGGAACATCCATTCGGAAATGCAATGACGACGAGATCCTGAAGATGATTATGGATTCAAATCGTTATGTGTTCGAAATAGATATCTCCGACGAGCAAGACCTTACGTTCACATACTTCGCTAAGATATGCGAGGAGAAGAATTATGAAATTAATGATCTTCTATTCGTTAAACTGGGGCTTAAGAATTCGAAAGGACAATTCACAAACCTCGGATTAATGATTTCGGACCAATCTCCCGTGGCGGTCAAAATCGCCGAATATGACGAAGCGATGAATTTCAAAGTGAAAAAGACCATTGGTGGCTCTTTGCTTAAGGTGCTTGAGGAAACCCAGGAACAGGCTGAAAGGCTGAACGACGTTTCTGCGGTTATCGACGGAAGAACCTGGAAAAGAATCGAAACCCTTTCCTATCCGGGGAAATCGCTAAGGGAAATAATACTCAACGCTTTTTGCCACGCGGATTATTTCGTTCGCTCGAACATTAAAATTGAGTTCTACAGAGAACAAGCGAAAATCACAAGCCCAGGAGGCTTATATAAAACAACCCTTGAAGACATTATGAAGGGCGTCCAAACCTACCGTAACGAAAGACTCGTCCATCTTCTTGACAAACTTGGCTACATCGAAAACTTTGGAACGGGCATCCCGCGCACTTTGGAAGCATATGAAGGAACAGATAAGAAGCCGGCCTTCTATGACAGCGACAATTTTTTCATCGTGTATCTTCCGAACCTAAATTATCACGGGCCCTCTGACCAAATAAACGACCAAATAAACGACCAAATAAACGACCAAATAAACGGTCCAATAAGCGACGTCGGGCTTGAAATATTGAAAACAATCCATGCAAATCCCGGAGTTGGCGTTAATGGAATATTTGAAATCATCGGGAAAACGAACCCCAAAGTAACATTGGATATCATCAGAAACTCGATTAAACGTGAACTGTCCGATTTAATAGAACACCGCGGCTCAAGGAAGACCGGCGGATATTATGCAAAGGCAAATGTAAGGTGAAAGCCCGCAAGATCATAGGCGTTGTGCCCGCAATGTTTTCCGTCCCGTTGGCGGTCTTGGGGGATATAGGTGTTATCCGTCCTTTTTCGGGAATGGTGCCTATTTTCACTGGATTGAGCCTATTGATCGACGGATTGGTTTTCTCCGCTCAAGCGCTTCCGCCTCGGCTTAAGACCACAAAAAAACTTTCAAAACGTATCAAAGCGTTTTTTCAACCCCTTGCATTTTGCCCCTTTTGCATCAATATCGATGCACAACCGCATTAAAAAGATAACGAGATGATACCTAAAATTATTGTCTGTTCAGATGTTCTGGATTTCCGAACTACTGCCTCTGACGGCGAAAACTATCACGTCAGACGCAGTAAAATCGGAACCAATTTCAGCAAATAGGCGACGTCGGCACTAAAGGAAAACGCCGCTAAGGGGTTCGCCCTTAACGACGATTTGCTAGGTGCAATGAATTCGGCTTGCCTTTCAGAATCCCGATATACCGTCGATAGTGAAGCTTGGAGCGTCAACTTTTGTTAATGGTCGAGGGACTCTGCTCAATCATCGGACGGGTTTTAATGGCTATAAGCCGGGCCCAATTTGAAAGTAAAATGAACGAAAAATGAATTTTCAACAGAAAAAAATGAAAAGAAAATGAATCGAAAATGAAAAGAAAATGAATCGAAAACGAGAGTATTGAAAAGGCCCAAGAGAGATGAAGAGGCGATACCGGCTTTATTTGAGAAGCGTGAACGGGCTTTGTTGAAGATAGATTTTGTGGTCGCGTGTTATAAGTCTCAGCCTCATCCTAGGTGAACACCCAATATCGTTCGGCCAAAAGGACCTTGGTAATCTATGCTATCATGTTTTTATGGATTCCAGGATTTGGTCTTGCACAATCGGAAGCACAATGAAATCGAATTTACCGCACCCTTTGCTAAACTCATCCACGTCTAGAATCACGGAATCTGGTCTTTTGCACGTTTGATTCCATTTTCCCAAATTGAAGCAAGATTCACGAAAACCCCATCAAAACACATATTTTTTTCCAAATAGAGAGGGGGCAAGCAAAAATCCGATTATTTTTTGGGGTAATATTGTTATCCGGTGAATTTGAGGGTATGTTATTTATGGCCTGGGGCGAACTGCAAAAGCCTCTTGGGCTACCGAAGCGCCGACAGATACGTCGGCATTTCTTATATTATGAGGACGAGAAAACAACTTGATGTTTACATTGGCGAATCGGGGAACTTTGCCCCATTTTCGTCATTTAGCCGCATTTATTCGGTCTCTTTTGTTTTCGCCGAAGCGTCAGAAGAAGTCGAGGAACAAAAGGCCTTGTTTCGCCAAAACGTCTCCAAGCTCACCGGCGGAGAGTTTTTCGTCCACGTCGGGAACCTCGTACGAGGGAAGGCACCATACGGAGGCCTGCTTTTGGAAGATCGAAGACGGACATCGACCGGAAATACCTGAACCCGCTAAGAAAGAAGAAGCTGAAATAGTTCTCTTCTCCGCCTGCGCTAGAAAATGGTCGCTCCCTAATTATGGTATCGAGTTCGTCTTCAGCAATGGCCTGGCCG
Organism: Bacilli bacterium; assembly: GCA_017626815.1. Taxonomy (GTDB): domain Bacteria; phylum Bacillota_I; class Bacilli_A; order RFN20; family CAG-826; genus Alloenteromonas. The sequence goes on from JAGAHY010000095.1 coordinate 11,837, forward strand.
TGATGGAGTGGGTGGGGCCATAAACGCCGAAAACCCAACCAAAAACCGATGTCTTTCATGAAAAAGCTCTTCAGAATGTGCGAGATTTCTTTTTCTTAGGGAAACAGCGAAAGCGCAATCGTTCCTTCGCCCTTACTCTAAATAATATGGGGATTTTGTAATACTTTCCTAGGATTAAAGGCTTCGGCATTTGCTATGACTTGCTTAACGCACTTCTAAGTTATAGAAACGTTACTTCTAAATTTCTATTTTTGATTTTGGAAAATTGGAAGTAATACTTCTAAATTTGCAATTTCGAAAATTCAAAAATAGAAGTAAATGTTCTATGCTTCTATCGACGGAGGAGCAGATAACAATGAAAATATACGACTTATTCCCCGAACTTGACCTTAAAGATTACAATGTCGAATTTAAGGGAAGGCTCGATGAAAAGAAACCAATTGGCTGGGTGAAGACTATCGCCGCCTTTGCCAATGGAAAAGGCGGAACGTTATTTATCGGCGTGGAGAATAAGTCACGTGTCATCGTATCCATGACGGCTCATGAGGCGGATCATGAAGCTCTTGTTTTCCATAATTTTCTGACCAATCTTGTCGAACCTTATATCGAAACGGAGGTTCAAACGATACCGATTATGGAGGCGGAAGATAAACGATATTTGCTCAAAGTGTCGGTCAAACCGTCACAAAACCCTCCCGTTCTTGCAAAAAACGAGGGGGATCGTGTCGTCTACGTGCGCGACTTCGGTCTCACTAGATCGGCCAATCCCGTCGAATTAATCAATTTGGTCACCAAGAATCCCTCGGCTTCTTATGACGAGATGCCAACGGATGTGTCTTACCGTGACGAGGATTTCACGGATCTTTTCGCCGAGTATGCCGACCGTCACCAAAAACCCCTCAACGAGAAAACCCTCTCGGCCAAAAAATTCTTTTCCAAGGATGGCAAGTTGACCCGCGGTGGCCTTCTCTTCCGTGATGACAACGAAGACCCTATTACTCTTTTGACCATCTGCCGTTACCCTGGCATCAGCAAAGGGGGTGACGAAATCCTCAATAGGCAAAACATCAATGGCCCGATTACGCGCAA
>JAGAHY010000010.1 GCA_017626815.1 Bacilli bacterium
GCGATCCTAAAGGGCCTCAATGACGCGGATGAAATCAGTTTGAAGCAATTGGAAATGCCTTTGGCCACCCAATATGCCGTAATGAATACTTTCCGCGCCTTCCATCCTATGTATGGCGGAAGAAGGTATGTCGCGCTTTGCCGCGATTTGATTGACGCGAACATGGGTAAGTGCCTCCATCCTTATATGTATGAGGATTTAGTGACATCTATGTTCTTAAATTTTAATAAGAGCATCGGCAAGGATATCGATGGTTTGCTTAGCGGTATCATCGAATATTTAGAGGAATTGCACATAGACGAAGAGGGGCTTCGCCGCTTCTATGCCTGCGTAGGTGCGAAGACCACCCCGCTTGTCTACCGTAATTTCGCGCTGAAGGTCTTGGATTCACCAAAACTCTCCGCCTCGATGAGACATATGATCGTGGCCACGTTGTCCTTGGTTCAATTTAATTCTAAAGAGATTCGTCCTGAGATCCCGATGTCTACAGTCGCCACCTTCCCAAAAGAGGATCTCACCTTGATTTTGAAGAACATTCCCGGTGGGATGAAAAACGTCTTGAAAGAATTGTTCCTTGCTTTTGGCGAACATATCGATGAAGACTTAATCAACGCCTATTTGGAGAACCCCTATCGCGACTTAGGCCTTTTGGCGGACGCGCCGTTTTTCAATGACTTGCCTCCGGCGCTGAAAAGCAAAATCTACCGCGGGAAAATCTTCACGACCAATTCCAGCGCGCTGGAGATCATCCGCTATTTCTCTGGCCTTGATGACGAGGAGGAGCGGTCTAATCTCATCCGCGCTTGCTTCGATATGGGTAAGACGGATTTGGCCCGCGCCTTTACGGGGCAGGATTTCTCCTTATTGCCTTTTAAGATTAAAGAAATCCACGCTTTGCTTCCTTTCGCCAATTTCGCGAACGAGACCATGCAACGCCGTCTTTGCTCCTATTTACAGCATTATGTCGATTACCATCAAGTCAGCCCCGAGCTCGATGAGATCCTGATGAGCATGAAGGGCAACGCGTATATTTCCTTATTGACGGAAGCGGTGCTACGGAACGCGTTTTATTCGCCGGCGAAGCGATTGCAGGTCGCCGATCAGTATGGCTTGATCGGCCAATTGGGTTTGAAGGAGTGGAAGTATCATGATTAGCGCGTTTGTGAGCAAGGATGCTGTTTCCGAATTCCTCAAGCAATGCGATTTCCAAGCTCTCGCATATTACAAAGGCTTGATTAAAGAGGGTCGAGTCCGCGTCTTCTACCATTTTTCGGGTGAACAAATCGAATACGTCGCCTATTACCAAAACGACTACGCGATGGTGAATATCACCCTCGCTGGCAAGGTGACGTTGATGGGCGCCGATTTTGCCCTCGCTTTATTGATTTATATCAAGGAAGTCGACGGCAGTGGCGATGAAGAAAAACTACAAAGCCTTTATGGCAACGATTACCCGACTTTATCCCTCTACGCGAAGCTTGGTCCTTCCAAGGCGAAATCGCTTCTTGAAGTCAGCGACAAAGTCGATACTCTCGCGGCCAAGATTGAATCCTCCAACCGCCTTCAGGCGAGCAAACAGCCCTCTTTGCGTTTCATCATCGATATCAGCAGCAAAACCGAGTTCATCATCTCTTTACGCATCGGTTTCACGAAGCTCTATATCAATCGCAAGATGGGTGCCTTCCTCCGCGATTATTATTCGGGAACGCCTGTATCCATCCAGAAGGAATACGTCAATTTAAGGCCCAATTCCTTCCCAGAAAAAATCGAAAAAGCCCTGCAGTTCGTCTATAATCGCGCGGCTTCTAGCTATTATTTCAACACGAATTACCCCATTCATCTCGATGTGGAGGATACGGTGGACTTGCTCTTCCTCTTAAGTGGCGAGGAAGTCGATTATGATGATGTCACCATGCCGATTCTTCCCGTTGAGAAGGTCAGCCTAAAGTTGCTGGAGGATGGTTCTTTGGAGTCTTCGCTGCCCTTTAAGAAGAAAGGGTTAAAGCGTGTGGGCTCCCGCGCGATGTGCGTCACCGAGCAGGGTATCGAACTTTATGAATTCGTCTCCTCTTCCGCGGGCGAGGTCTATGAGTTCTTCAAAGGACTAAAGGGACTCGACGCTTCCTTCATCGCGGAAGAATTAGCCCGGAAGGTATTGCCGATTCTAGGCGAGCACGAAATTGAGGTTTCTCCCGAATTCGAAGCCAAGCATCCGATCCTCCGTCCCAAGATTGAGTACTATGTCGGACTGGAAGATAACGGAGGCCTTTCCTACCAGACGAAGCTTTATATCGGTCATGAGGAAGTGGACCCCCATGTGTTTTCTTCCTTTAGCCAAGAGACGGGCAACCGTTATCAAGCCTTCATCGATGAACTTCATGAGCTCGATTTGCCCGCGAATGGCCGAAACAAAGACGAAGATGCGGTCGTGACCTTCCTGGCCGCGGATTTGCTGAATCTCAAAACATACGCGAATGTGTTTATCTCCGAAGAGCTGCAGGGCAGGAAACTCATCTCCGCGCCTTCGCTAAGCCTTCGTACTTCCTCGGGCCAGGATTGGTTTGAGGTGAAGCTTTATTCTTCTGGGTATAGCGAGGAGGAGTTGCTTCAGCTTTATAACGCTTATACCCGCAAGAAGCGCTTTGTGCGTCTACGTAACGAATATGTCATGCTCGATAAAGGCGCGGAAGACTTCCGCAAGCTTTCCGAGTCCTTTGACCCTTCTTCTATCGGCGTGCAGCTTCCGTTGTATCAGGCTTTGAAGATTCCTTATCTCGGTGGGGAGATGGACGACCACGTCAAAGAGCTTATCGAAAACGTGGAAAACTATGGCCGTCAGCAATTGGGTCCTTTACCCGCGCCGATCGAGAAAGTCATCCGCCCCTACCAACGTACGGGCATCCAATTCTTATATAACCTTTATCAGCTGGGCCTTTCGGGCATCCTTTCCGATGATATGGGCTTAGGAAAAACCTTGCAATCCTTTGGCCTTTTCTCCTTGATTGAAGATGATAAACCAATGTTGGTCGTCAGCCCGAAGTCGTTGATTTATAACTGGATGCAGGAACGGAACAAGTGGTTCCCGAAGTTAAAAGCTTACATTCTCACGGGCACGCCTTCGGAACGTAAAGCCCTTTACGCCAAAATGAAAAAAGGCGGCAAGGCGGTATATTTCGTTTCTTATGACACCTTGCGTAACGACTTAGATCACGTCCTCGACGTGGACTTCTCCATCGTTTTGCTCGACGAAGGGCAATATATCGCTAACGCCAACGCCAAGAAGTCACGCGCGGTTAAAGAAATCAAAGCTCGTTCCCGTTTTGCCCTCACGGGCACGCCCGTCCAGAATTCGTTGATGGACCTCTGGTCGATCTTCGATTTCTTGTTGCCGGGGTATTTCCCGCCGCTAGCTAAGTTTAAGGATCTTTATGGTGGCCTCGAGTTTGCGTCCGAAGAGGCGCGGAAACGCCTCCTCGTCCGCATCAAGCCCTTCCTCCTTGGCCGCAAGAAGAAAGACGTTTTAGCCGAATTGCCGGATAAAGAAAACGTGGTCATGTCTTTGGCCATGGGCGATGATCAGCTGAAGGTATATGAGTCCTATTTGGCACAAGCCCGCGAGATGCTATCCCGCGAGGACACGAACAAAATCAATTTGCTCTCGATGATGACCCGACTTCGTCAGATCTGCATTTCCCCATCCTTATTCTTAGAAGGGGAATTTGGTTCGGCGAAGATCGACGCATTAGTGTCGATGCTTGCCAGCCTTAAAGCCTCGGGCAGGCGCGCGATTGTCTTTTCTAGCTTCGTCGGCGCTTTAGAGATGGTCCAAAGCAAATGCAAAGAAGCGGGGCTTAATTCGGAATCCATTACCGGCGAGACCTCGGCTAAGGTACGCGTCATCCTAGCCGAACGCTTTAATAAATCCGATTCCAATATCGACGTCATGCTCGTCTCCTTAAAAGCGGGCGGAACGGGCTTGAACCTCATCGGCGCGGATACGGTTTTCCATCTTGACCCGTGGTGGAACCTCGCCGCCGAACGCCAAGCCGAAGACCGCGCCCACCGCATCGGGCAGAAAAACAAAGTCACCGTCTTCAAACTGGTGGTCCAGGACACCATCGAAGAAAAGGTTTTGGCCTTGCAAGAGAAGAAAGGCTTGCTCATTGACCTCACTGACGAAGCCTCCCTTGAGAGCTTCCTCACCGAAGAAGACTACAAGTTCTTGCTCTCCTAATGGGATTTATGGATGATTTCGCTTCTTCATTACTAGGCTGGTATGCGGAAAACCGCCGCATTTTGCCGTGGCGGGAAGACCCGACTCCCTATCATGTTTTCCTCAGCGAAATCATGCTGCAGCAGACCCGCGTGGATACGGTGATTCCGTATTACCATCGGTTTTTGGAACGCTTTCCTTCCTTTGAAGCGCTTGCGGAAGCAGATGAAGAAGAAGTACTCGTGCTTTGGCAAGGCCTAGGTTATTACTCTAGAGCGAGGAATCTTCTCGCCGCGGCCAAGATGGTCGCATCCGAGATGAATGGCGTTTTGCCTGCGGATAAATCCAAGTTGCTTCGCCTTCCTGGCGTCGGCGAATATGTTTCTCACGCGGTGCTTTCCATCGCCTTTAACCAACCTTATGCCGCGGTAGATGGTAATCTCATGCGCGTCTATGCTCGTCACGAGGCCAAAGCAGTCGAGGCCAATGACCCTAAGGGCAAGAAGGAATGCGCCGCTTTCTTGCTTCGGCGCATGGAGTCGCCAAGTCAGTTCAATCAGGCCTTGATGGACTTAGGAGAACTAGTGTGTTTACCCCATGGGGAACCGAAATGCGCCTCATGCCCGTTTGCTCGTCGCTGCAAAGCCCATCTGCATGGGAATCCCTTAGACTACCCGTTAGCCAAAAAGAAGAACGATGTGAAGAAGGAAGCGTTGACGGTCTTACTGGCTTTTGATTCCGAAGGAAATATCGCCATCAGAAAACGCCAAGACCAAGGCCTTTTAGCCTCGATGTATGAGTTTCCTAACGTGGTTGGAAAGAAAAAGAATGGCGAATTTACGGATATTTTTGGAAATTTGCAGGATATTCGTTTCCTTGGGAAAGCCAAACACCGCTTTTCGCACATCGAATGGGATATTGATGTCTATGCGGCGAATGGAGTAGTGGATGGGGCGACTTATGTCACCTTAGAAGAATTAAAAAGGCGGTACTCACTGCCGACCGCCTTTGCGAAATTGTTGAAGTTCCTTACTTGACGTTTTTGGGTTTATAAAGGACGTGGTCCCATAAGATAGAGGCGATGGTTAAGGGGATGCCGATAAGGAAGATCGGCCATAATTTCCAACCAGAGCCGTTTTCCACAAATAAACCTAATGTGATGTAGATGCAGGCGAGGGCGCTCCAAGTCAGGCCAATGGCCAAGAAGGTGCGCCATTTGCTTTTGCCCCAGATGCCATTGAAGACCAGCATCACGATAAACGATGCCGGCACCGCCCAGATGAAGCAGATCCAACCCACGTGGATCCATTTGGCTTCCCCGAGCAAAACCTGGCCCATGACGAAGAAAACCACGCTGACCAGCCACACTGCGGAAACCGACAAAGCCACGATGGCCCACTTGTTGGCCATGCGGGTCTGTTCCTTAAGCATGTCAGAATGATGCTGCTCATTCTCCGTAACCAAATAATCCAGCGTGACGCCATAGAAGTCGCAGAGCTGCTTTAAGACTTCGATGTCGGGCATGGTGTCGCCATGTTCCCATTTGGAAATGGATTTGTCGGAATAATTAAAACGTTCCGCAAGTTCACCTTGGGTCAATCCGCGGGACTTGCGAAGCTCGGCTAAATTATGGGCGACGATTAACTTAATGGGCATTTTCTATTGATTTTGCGGGGAGATGGTCTCCTTGCGTGAATACATTGTACCCAAAATCTTCGACTCGGGTATA
>JAGAHY010000096.1 GCA_017626815.1 Bacilli bacterium
CTATGATGAAAAGACCCATCAATACCAAGAAGGGACGTTTATGGAATTCGCCAAGGGCAAAGACATTAATGCCCTCGACGCCGTCGATGAACTCCGTTTCATTAGCCCTATACAATATGAAAGCGCCTCGGTGAAAGAGCAGCTCGCCGACTTGCAGGTGCTCGACTTCATCTGCGGCAATGTCGACCGCCACGCGGGTAACATCGTCTATAACTATGACCCCGAAACCAAGAAAGTCATCGGCATCACGGGTATCGATAACGATTCCTCGTTCATGAAGCAAGACCTCGATACCAATGGGCAATCCGTCCGTCTTCCCGGCGTCAATAGGCTACGCGTCATCAACGAACGTATGGCCAAGACCATCTCTTCCTTAACCGAAGGCCAACTTAGGGCTACCTTACACGGCTATGGCTTGGACCAAGAAGCCGTCGACGCGGCTTGGAAAAGGACCCTGCAATTGAAAGAAACCATCGCTAACGCGACCGAGTTTTCCAAAACCGGCCATGTCTCCATCGCTTCCCCGATTCCCTCCATCACCATCATGCGTCCCGAAGACTGGGATAAGGTGGACTTGCTTCATATCCATTATGGCCACAACAATACCTTTGAGGCCTACGAACAACTCTCCCAAAGCATGTACAAATTCGAGGCCATGGATAAGAAGACCAAGCAACGCTATGCCTCGACCATGAAGGGCTTAGGCTCCGCCATCGGCAAATCCCAGACGAATTATCTCTATAAGAAAGTCAAAGACGCCAGTCCCTGGTTCTTTGCCTCCGTCCGTTATAAAAACTTGATGGCCAAGGTCAAGGAATACCATGAAGAGCCTCTAGGGAATGAAGAAGACCCGCTTTCTCCCGCGAATGATAAGAAATACGAAAAGCTCGGCGAGCTCAAATCCGCGATCGAGGTCTATAAAAACGAGAAGGTCCGCGATGGCTTCATCGATGAGAATTGGAACGTCAAACGTGGACTTTCGGGCAAAGACCTTGACCGCGTCAACCTCGTGAAAGACATGGAAACCTATGTCAAACGCATCGAGAAAGAGAAAGAGGCGGCCAAAGCCACCCGCGAAGCCTACCAAGCGGAAGAGAAGCGTATCAAAGAGGTCAACGACTTCCTCAAGAAAGACTATGCTGAACAAGAAGCTTTAATTGCCGCCAAGCAAGAAAAAGAAGCGGTGAAAGAACAGCCCAAAGAAGAAAACGTCATCGAGGCCATCCCCGTCAAAGAGAATATCAATGCCTCCGCCCCGGACATCAAAGCGGATAACCATTTCCTGAAAGCGAAAGATGTGGAAGAACCAAAGCTTGACGCCGAGAAAGAAAAAGACGTGGAAGAAGTAGCCAAGGAAGAAGCTTCTATATCCTTATAAACAAAGAATAAGGCGCGAGAACAAACTACCGCATATCCCCTAACTATCCAAAAACTGGGTTAGTGGGATATGCGTTTTTTGATGATATTCCACCATCTTTTTTGGAAGGCGGATGATAAGGCTATTTCAAGATGCTGGTTTTACCTAACGACTTTTACTCTGGCACGGTGAGCCTTTGTTTTGCAAAAAGGTGAAATTTATGAATCCGAAATGCTTGCAAAAAGGTGCAATTTATGAATTGGTAGAGATTGCAAAAAGGTGCAATTTATGGAAAAATGATTTTATGGAAAGAAAGTATTTGCAGGATTTGATTGATTGGTCGAACGACCCTATGAGAAAGCCTTTGATTGTTTGGGGGGCTAGACAGGTCGGGAAGACTTATTTAATCGAGGATTTGTTCGCGAAGGTCTACTATTCGGGCCGATACTTACGAATTGATTGCTCGGACGATGACGATTTTGTCGATTATGTATCGGAAAACGACAACCTTAACAAAGTGATCACTTATATCCAAACCCATTATGACTTCTCTTTGGATTCTAACCATCTCCTTATCATTGATGAGGCGCAAGAGTGCTTGCCTATCGTTAAAATGATGAAGCATTTCTGCGAGAAAAGACGGGATATACCTCTCATTGTAACCGGATCGTTAGTGCGGTTAAAAATTAAACGACAGGCGCATAAACGCGGCGGATATGCGAAAAAAGGGTTCCTTTTTCCCGTTGGAAAGACAAATCAACTATCCATATTCCCGCTGACTTTTGACGAGTACCTGAAAAACTTAAATGGAAGGCTTTATGACTATCTTCTCGGTCATTATCAAAAGAGAGAACCGGTCGACCAAAAACTCCACGAAGAGGCGTTATCTGCTTTTCATGACTACCTATTCGTAGGTGGCATGCCAGAACCCGAAAACGTCTTTTTGCTCCACGCTCACGACAAAGCGAAAGCATATGCTGAGGCCTCTAAGAAGATTAAAGAAGTCTTTTCGGATTACCTTGCCGATATGGAGTTATACCAAGCTTCCCCGGAGTCCATCGTTAGGAGTAGAACCATTTATCAAAACATCTATTCCCAATTAAATAAGGAAAATAAGAATTTTAAGGTATCCCAAGTGGAAGAAGGCTCTAAGACTCGGGACATGGCGACGCCTATTGACTGGCTTGTTACCGCTCGGGTTGCCATGAAAGCATATCAACTAAAGGAGAGAGTAGTTACGCCGCTAGTAGAAGACGAAGAAGCGCTATTTCGGTTATATCTTTCCGACATGGGACTGTTCACTTTCCAAAGCGGTATGAACGCAGCGGCGTTTGTCGGCGGCGGAGAGAATGGGCTCTCCGGAATCTATTACGAGAATTATTTGGCTACCGAACTTGCCGCCCGAGAGTTCAAACTCTTTTATTGGAAGGGGAAACGCGATAGCGAGTTGGAATTTATCGTCGATGCCGGACTTGCAGCCGTGCCCTTCGACGTAAAAAAGAAAAGAGGCTCATTGAATTCTTTATCTGAATATAGGAACCACAATAAGAAGAGCCTCGTTGTTAAAGTGTCCTCAAGCCAATATGGTTTTGATTCGAAGCAGGAAATCCTGACACTGCCCTTTTATTATGTTTCATTTTTCCTAGACGACTTGAAAAAAGGTGCAATTTATGAATCCGAAATACCTGCAAAAAGGTGCAATTTATGATGCGGAATTCCATTTGAAGGTCAGACGATATATCCCCATTCTCTACTATGCCCGATCCTTCGTGGGCGTGCCAACAAACAGAATCTTTGATTAACTCCGAAGTTCGTCCGCGCGAGACTATCAACTTACGTAAACGTAAACGGGGAGATGCTTTCTGTATTGTCTACTTCCGAAAAGGAGGATAAGGGAAAACAACTTTCGATGTCTGCTTTTCTCGACATCTATATTTGTAATCAAAAAACCTAACTTTTTGCAAATTTAGCCAAATCCAAAACCTAACTTTTTGCAAATTTCGGCATAAACAAAACCTAACTTTTTGCAAATTGCAATTAACATCCTGGTATGTTTGTGGCATTCTAATAGCGAGGCAAACCCATACTCAAGAG
>JAGAHY010000097.1 GCA_017626815.1 Bacilli bacterium
ATAAAGCGCTCTTCTTTGGAATCCGCTAGCGAAAAGCTACTCTTGCGACCATGAAAAGAGGAAAAACCATGATCCGAAGCGAGGCAAAATGTGACATTTTCGCTGAACGAGCCTATGTGACATTTTTGCTGAATGTTGACAGATATGAAACGCACATTCGGAAAAACGCTCCTAGCGGTTCGAAAACAAAAAGGGTTGTCCCAGCAACAGCTCGCGGACGCTTTGCCCGTCAGCCGCTCCAGCGTGGCGAACTGGGAGGCGGACAGGCGGCTGCCCAGCGCGACGATCATCGCCAGGATCGCGGAGATGCTAAACATCGATATCGCCGAGCTTCTCGGCAGCGCGGCCATAGGTGCCGCCCGCCCCGCCGTCATCATCGTTGATGACAACAAGATCGTCCTTTCGGGCGCCAAGCCAATCATCGAAAAAGCCCTGCCCAATGCCGAGGTCATCGGGTTCAACAAACCATCGGAAGCCATCCAATACGCGCGAGAAAACCACGTCGCCTTAGCGTTTTTGGACATTGAGCTCGGCTTGTCCAACGGGATAGACCTATGCAACGAATTGCTTAAAATGAATCCGCGCATGAACGTGGTCTTCCTCACCGCCTATCCGGAGTATTCCGTCGAAGCGTGGAACACGGAAGCGAGCGGATTCATGGTCAAACCGATTACGTTGGAGGGAGTCAGGGCTCAACTGAAAAAGCTGCGGCACCCCTTCCCGACCGGGGGCGTAGGCTTGTGATCTACGCGTATTTCTTCCTGGGCGGCGCCCTTCTGCTCCTAGTTCTTCTAGGATTGCTCGCTTCTGTTTTCCTTCCTGGCTTGGATAAGCGGAGCAAGGCGTTCTTCGGATCATCTTTTTCGGTTTTGGTGCTCAGCATCGCGGCCTACGTCGTCGACTTATCCATCTATACAGAGCCGGATTTCGCTTGGGCGGGCAGGATCGTTTCCTTCATCGAAACTCTTTTGCCGCCCCTGTTGATGCCCTTTTTGACCGCCTATATCCTGCTCCGCTGCGGGAAAAGGCCGTGGGAAAGCGCCGCATTTTATCTCTCCCTTGTCTTATACGCCTCGTTGCTTATCCTGCTCGTCATCGCCCAATTCACCGATATCATCTACTATTTCACGCAGGACAACCAATTCATCCGCGGCACGTTCTATTGGGTTTTGATCGTCCCGTTATTCGCCTTGATCGCCTTGAATCTCTTCGAAATCATCCGCAGGCGGAAGCCCCTTGGAAGACTTTATTTCATCGCTTTCCTCGTCTACCTCCTCCCACTTTTAGTCGCGATGGCCATCCAAGCTTTCGTGGACGTTTTCCTTCTGATAGTCATCTCTGTATCCATCAGCGCCCTTTCGATGTTCGGGATCATCCTATCGGACCAAGTCAGCCAATACTTCCGTCAGCAGCGGGAGATCGCCGATCAGCGCGCGAGCATCGCGGTGCTACAGATGAGGCCCCACTTCATCTACAATACGATGACGAGCATCTATTACCTCTGTGAGCAGGACGCGGAAAAAGCGCAACAGGTCACCTTGGACTTCACCACCTACCTGCGCAAAAACTTCAACGCCATCACGGGCAAGGACCCCATCCCCTTCGCGGAGGAGCTCGAACATACCCGCGCCTATCTCGCCGTGGTGCAGGCTCAGTTCGAGGATAACCTCTCGGTCAAGTTCGACACCCCGCATACGTCGTTCCGCCTGCCGCCCCTTACGTTGCAGCCACTTGTGGAGAATGCCGTCAAATACGGCCTCGACGTCGATGCTTCAGAGCCTTTGCGCGTCTATGTGAAAACCGAAAAGACAAAAGGGGGCAGCGTCGTCACCATAGCAGATAGCGGCCCTGGCTTTTCAGGGGACGACAACGGCGAGCCGCATATCGCGCTTAGCAATATCCGCGAGCGCCTTTCCGCTATCGGCGGGACGCTTACCATCTCCCCGGGCGAAAAAGGCGGCGCGCTTATCCGCATATTCATTCCCAATTGAAGCGGCTGTCGTCCGGAGAATGTAAATAGTTAAAGGCAGGCCTCCGCACTAGCGGGGCCTGTCTTCTTTTTGATTATTCTTCTTTAGGAGGCACGGTTCCTCTTTCGCAGGCTATAAAGCTCTTCTTTTCTTCTGCGAGCTTTCGTTTTACTGTTTTCGGATCGGCGCAAAAAGGCAGCCCTTTCGGACTGCCATGAGGTAGTTGATGTCGATTAAGCGTTGATTACTTCGACGATATTATGGCCAGCGTCATAGTACCACCAGTTGCCGGACCCGGTCTCAGCCGCGCCGTTAGCGGTGAATTTATAACGCGTCGCGGCTTCGAAGGCTTCGTTGCCAGGGTTGATATTGATATGGCCAGGGACATAAGGCACTTTCTCATAAATCTTCGTCAAAGAGGTGCAGTCTTTGAAGGCGTCCTTGCCGAGGTATTGGAGCCTTCCTTCCAGGACGACGTATTCCAAACTGGTGCAGCCGGAGAAGGTTTCGCTTTCGATTGGGATCCAATCGTCTATGTCTCCTGTTCCTTCGTAGGTAACGCTCTTCAAAGACAGGCGATTCTTAAAAGCGCCGCTCTTGTACAAGTCTAATCGATTTCCATGATAAACATTCGGAACGACGGCGTTGACGATATCTTCCTGAGAGCCGATGAGATCAAACGCGCCTTCCCGATATGGATTTGGCTCAACGATGATTTTTCCATCGACCCAGTGGGCGTATAGCTCCATGCTATTGATCGCTTTGGTTCCCTCGCGCACATAGGTCATGTACCCGGGGTTTTCCGAAGTATACCAAGCGTCGAACGCATATCCTTCTTTGGTGGGCGAAGGCAAGGCGAGGACTTCTCCGAAAGCCGGATTCAGCGCGGCGACCTCCGAGCCGCCATCAGAATGGAATGAGATGGTGATCGGGTTGGTGTCGACGGTCATTTCGACGATCTCATCGTCGTCATTATAATAGTAGAAATAGCCGTTTTGGTTCGCTGGGGTTAAGCCATCTTCGGCATATAGATACCAATCGAGGGAGAACAACTTGCAGGAGTAATCTTCAACCAATTCAAGGTCATCCTTGCTCACCTTGGAATAAACTTTTTCGAGGGAGTCGCCGAAAACGTCCGCGCGAGTCTTTTTTAACGTCGATGGCAAGAAGACAGTCTTCAAGTTATTGGTATAAGTGAAGCAGTCATAGCCGACTTCGGTTAAGCCTTCGGGTAACGTAACGCTCGTAAACTGCCCGAGCCTGAAATTGTCTTCCGTCAACACGAGGCCGTTTTTCGAGTCTTCGAACGTCAATTCGGTAAGGTTGGGGCACTCGCCGAATGCAAATGAGCCGATGTACTCCACGCTGGCCGGGATGTGGAGCTTTGTCGGGCTATAGTAGCTGAACGATTCTTCCTGAAATTCTTTGATCGTGCTGGGGAAAGTGACGCTCTCCAGTTCGGTGCAATTGCGGAATGCGCTGAGACCGCAAACCTCAAGACCTTCTTCGATCACCACCGTCTTAATCTCGGAATTATTACCGGTGTAGAAGTCATCGCCGATCGCGACTTTCACGCCTTTATAAACGCCTGGGACGACCACGTTTTGTTCGTGATACTCGTCATTTTCGCCAACATTATAGAGGGGATCCGATGAATATTCGTCGAGCTCATAGATGTGCGGCTGGACCCATTGGGCGTATAAGGTGAAGTCGTTGGTCACGTCGCTATCGAAGTCATAATACCCAGCAACGCTAGGCTGTTCGTCCAAATACCAGCCGCCGAATAACATGTCCCCATTGGTGGGATCCGCAGGCGCGGCCAACTTGGTGTTGAGGTCCACCGTGACGGGGTCGACGGCCGTCCCGCCTTTGGAATCGAAGGTAATCGTGGCCTGGGTTTTCGGCGTGGAAGAGCTTGACGATGCCGAAGAGTCGCTGCTTTGCGACGCAGAGGAAGAGGCGCTGCTTTGCGACGCAGAGGAAGAGGCGCTGCTCTGGGAATCAGAAGAGGCGCTGCTTTGGGACGCGGACGAGGCGCTGCTCTGGGAATCAGAAGAGGCGCTGCTTTGGGACGCGGACGAGGCGTTGCTAGAGGGCTCGGACGAGGTGGCGCTTCCTTCCGGATCGGACGAGGATTGGCTGGTCCCGGGGTCCACCGGAGTGCCGCCACGGCGAGGTGACAAGGCGATCGGCAAAGCGACGGATAAACTTACCGCGAGGGCCGCCACCGCCCCAATCGCCACCCAGATGATGACGAATTTCTTTTTGTTGACCGGCTTCCATTGCTCGCCATCGAATTGGTAGTCGATGTCGTCCTCTTTGACATGGGAAATCATGCCCGCTTCCGGGTCGAACTTGTTATCAGCCTTGCCTTCGACGAGTTTGGACCGGATTTTCAAATCGTCCAAAGTTTCTTCTTCATTGATTCTTTTTCTCACGAAGAAGAGCTTGATTTTGGATGCTTTCATACCTAACTCCTTTATTGAATGGACAAATTCTAATAGATTGGAGCACCCAAACAATTGAGTGTTTCGGATTGAAACGTTTTTCGTATGCAAAGCCCACGCGGCATTGGATAAAGAGGCATCGGGCATGCGTGAAAAAAACGTTCCTGACGGTATCAAGAACGTATTAGTCATATGGTATTGTTGCCCAACTTTAATACTATGCAGCACTTTTGCTGCAATTAGAGCAATAGAAGCGTCTTAATGGGCTTGATTAAATCCTTTTTGATTTTTCCTTGCAAGGCCGAAGAACGCAATGCCGCTGCGGGAGAGGTGCCCTTCCTCGATTTTGCATTGGAGCAGTTCGACGTTGCAAAGCATGTCCGCGACCTGCAGCAAGGTGCACTCCTCCTGCTATATTTGTGTCGATGCCTTAAAGGGTAAACCATTAAAGTACTTTTCAAAACCACTGAAAGATTGGTGCTTATCCGAAGAAGACGAAATATTGATTGATGAATTGGTTCAGCAAAAACTTAAATAGACATTAAGGAAAAACACTTACTCAGGGTGATGACCACCATCAACCATGGGTAAGTGTTTTTATTGCGCAGCCCCGCACTAGTCCCAACCAGTAAAGCCGAGGGCTTTAATCATGGGGCTGCTATCTTCAGGCATGCATTTGAGCATTGGGAACCTGTAAGAATCTTTTTTTGGCATTGGCAACCAACTTTAATACAATGCAGCACTCTTTTTGACAAAAGGGTCCTTTTGCAACACCTCTTTCCCTAAGAAGGCCGTTTTTGCAACGCTTTTGCTGCAATGTAATAGTTCCAAACCGAAAAAAACTAAGAATATGAGAAAATACAGAGGATAAGCACCGCGGCGCAAATCACGAGAATGAAGGACGAAGAGAGGTAACAGGCAAAGAAGAGGAAGTTTACGCTGAAGACGCACTTTAACATTGCGGCATTAATTGCGGTGATGCCCCCAAAAAGAACTACAATTATCATGAGCATTACAAATAGTGGCAAGAATACTTTGAGCGGTTTCTTCCATCCGCCGAAATCAAAACTTGGGCTAAGGTAATAGAAGACCGCAAACTGCAGGGCACCAAAAAGGTAACAAATAAATGACATCAGACAATCTAGCCATATTAGTCCAAAAACATAATGAAACGTAAACCCCAAAGAAGTCACAATCGCTCCGGCTACAAGGATCGCGATATGTCGACGATACTTAATGATATCGCGGTGCAATTGTATGACACCCGAATGGAGGGATTCACGAAACGTAGGCCCCGTCACTTGCAGGGGTATGCCCGTCCAAACAGATATTTTATTTGCATTTGTGCGGCTCATTCGAAGGTGACGCGTCCAATTCTCGCCGTAAGCGATTGTTAGGTTGTTGAGCATCGTGGAACGAGCGAACGTAATCTTATGGATATCATCGATGGGGATATTGAAATACCTTTCTCTTTTTCCAATCCAGCACATTCGGCCATCTTCCACGACGAGGTAATTCTTTTGTTTCCAAATATCCTTGTAGAAAAGATAGACACCTAAGACAGTCACTGCGGCGGCACTTGCGGTGGAGACAATAACATAAACCCACCAAGAATCGGGTCTCCACACCAACAAAATCGACATGACGATGATGCCCGCAAAGAAGTATAGAAGTGTGAAAAGACCGAAAGCGAACGCCCCGTTAAAGCCAATCTTTTGAGAAGAGACCGCGATTTTTTTGCCTTCGCCCATCAAAACGTGCTCCTTAGAACTTCTTCATTTCCCAATCTTAGTTTCATGATTTGCCCTACGCAATGGCTTAAGCCATACAGGCTTAGTAAAAAGGACCGACACACTTTGTATCAGTCCATGTTTACAATGGTGGCAGGGGTGGAAGGAATCGAACCCTCATCAAAGGTTTTGGAGACCTCTGTTCTGCCATTGAACCACACCCCTATGGGTTCATGGAAGCCATCTCTATATAGATGACCTCGCGAACGAGCATGATTATAGGCCAATGGGCTCAAGAAGAAAAGGGGAAAGTGCGATTTACCCTCCCCTTCTACAACTTTTTTGCTGTTTTTTTATTGAACAGAACGCGCGATTTTGGAAACGAGGCCCATATCCGCCTTGCCATCATAATTGGCCTTGAAGTGTTTCATGACAGCTGGGATGGATTTATCCTCCAAGCCCATGATGATGGTCTTGATCTCCTCTTCGCTTAATAATTTCGGCAGGTATTTCGCGATGGCTTCGATTTGCCGCGATAAACTCTCCGCGGCTTCCTCTCTTCCAGCCGTGACATAGCCCTGCTTCTCCTCCTCGAGTTCTTTGGAGAACTTGATTAAGATGGCGACGACGTCTTTGTCCGTCGGCGTGACCCC
>JAGAHY010000098.1 GCA_017626815.1 Bacilli bacterium
CTTCAAGCACCACTTCGTCGACGACTTCGAATCTGCCCTTAGTCAAGGTGCCCGTCTTATCCAAGGCGACGAGAGAGACGCTTTGAAGCGCATCCACATAAGAGGCACCCTTGATGACGATGCCGTTTTTCCCCGCTAAGCCAATCGCGGCAAAGTAGGCTAAGGGCACTGAAATCACCAAAGCGCAAGGACAGGAGATGACCATGATTTCGAGACCGCTATAGACGGAACTGTTCCAGGCACCCCCGACGAATCCGGATATAACGAAGTAAAGCAAGGCCACAAGGAAGATGGCAGGTGTATAAAAACGCGCGAATTTGGTGATGAATTTCTCCGCGACCCCTTTACGCATCATCGAAGATTGGATGAGGTCGAGAATCTTCGCGCTGCTTGAAGACGAATAATCCTTGCTGGTTTTGACTTTAATTTCACCCGAGGTCAATAACGTACCCGCATAGACGCGGCTACCCACTTCCAGATTAACGGGCATGGATTCTCCGGTTAAGGAAGAAGTATCGCAATACCCCTGCCCCTCGTAGACTTCGCCATCGATGGGGATGAGCCGTCCTTCGTTTACCAAGACTTGGTCTCCTGCGCGAAGCGATTTGGCTTCGACCGGTCGGGCATGCCCGTCTTCAAGAAGCAAGGCATCCTCGACGCGGGAATTCACCGCGTTTTCAATGGCTTTGGAAGAACGTCTGACGGCAAGGTTTTGGAGGAGTTCCCCAACCTGCCACAGCATGCACACGAGCACGCCTTCAAAATGTTCTTCCATCATGAAGATATCATTGCCGAAAGCCCTCGCTTCTCCTTTCTCCGCGTATTGAATACAAGCAAGCACCAAGGCGCCGATAGAGGCCATGGAAATCAGCAGGTATTCATCTAAGGGATTCCTTAATTTAGCGATATTTAAGGCGACTTTTGCGAGGATATCGTATTCAATAACCAGTAAAGCGCTGATGTATAAGGTCAGACGAAGCCAATACAAATCCTTGAAAAAGAAACCGCAGATGATAAAGATGAGAAGGCAATATGCAACCCGTAAAGTAAGAAAAAGAATCTTATGGTCTTTCTTTTTAGGCGCCTCTTTAAGGCTGTCTTTCTTGATGACAATAGGATCGCTTTCGACCTCGGCGATAATGTCGCAGAGTTCCTGTTCGCTAAGTTCCCTCTCCCCATAGGTAACATAGAGCTTCTCACCAAGATAATCGATGCGGGCATCCACGATTTGGGGATGGGCGTTAAGATGCTCCTCGGATTTACTCGCGCAGGCTGCGCAATCAAAACCCGTGCACGAATAGACGACTTCCTTATGATCAAGCAAATCGATATCGATATCATCTTCCTCGACTTCGGCGATACGGGATTTGATTTCGTCAATCGAGAGTTCTTTATCTTTATAAGTAATGGAAAGTTTTCCGCCGATAAAGTCGATCCGCGCTTCCTCGATACTCGGATGTGCGGCTAAATGCGCTTCGGATTTAGAAGCGCAGTTTGGGCAATCGAAGCCCTTGATCGAATAGACTCGGCGTAACATGTTTTATTCCTCGCAGACGTGCTCTAACACTACTTCCACCAATTCTTTGACGTGGCCGTCGCTAAGAGAATAGAACATTTGTCTTCCGTCGCGACGCACATCCACAAGTCCGGCGTCTTTTAAAATTTTCAATTGATGGGAGACCAAAGATTGGCTAGCGCCCGTCTTTTCCACGATGCCCGAAACATTTAACTCATATCCAGGTAAATTGTCATCAACGACGCACTTATGCCCGGTTTGCGGAGAAAAATCTTCCCCTAATAGGCAAACAAGTATTTTTAATCTAGTGGTATCGGAAGCGATAGAGAGCATATCCGCCATCTTCGCCAGGGTCATTTCATCAATCATGGCTCTACCCTCCTAAGCACTACTATAGACCCAATAAATATATGAATCAATATTTATATGAATATTCACTCATATTTTTGGGGATGAAAAAAGCGGAGGGTCATTTGACGGTCCGCTTTGATGTTTTTTTGTTGACTACTTATTTGCCGAGGAGGTTAAGAACGGTCGGGCAAACGGCAACCGCGCCAGCGACGATGTAGAGGATCGCAGCGACAACCCAGCCAGCGCCAAGTCCCCAGCCATCCATGTTGGAGAGGCCGTTCGCACTAGCGAAGGTCGGGATAACGATGAAGACGAAGATGCCAGCGACGACTAAGCAGATGCCAGCGATGAGGGCGAGAAGGCCGCCGAATTTGGCGAATTTGTTGTTCTTGAGGAAGGGAAGAACGGTCGCGCAGATAAGAGCGAGCATGGCGACGATGGCAAGAATGAAGGCGATGAGGGCCAATGCGGAGGGCTTGGTCGAACCGTAATCGCCAGACTGGCCGAAGATAGCGGTCGTGCCAGCGACGTTAGGATCCTTGAACCAACCAGAGTTCAACGGATAGGTGATCGCGGGGGTCGCGAGGGTGAGGATGAAGCCCACAAGTGCGAGAATGCAAGCACAAGGTGCGGCGAATTTGAGGAATTTTTTCATTTGTTTCTCCTTATTTTTTTCCGGGGATTAGTATACTCCACTTCCTTCTAAATAAATTAAGAAATTCACTAACGATATTTCTATTGTCAGAAGATAAGGGAAAACGTCCGAGCAACGTTACATTTTCCTAAGCGCTTATCCCCTTATGAAAAAACGCTCCATAGGTTTTTTCCTACAGAGCGGCACCATCATGAAATAGCTTATTTCTTATCGTCGTCGGGGACGTAAGTCGTCTTATAACCGTGATTTTCCTTGGGGCGGAGGTCATTCGGATAATGGATATCCGATTGTAGGTCGCGGACAATGGTTTGTATTTTGCTCGCGTAAAAATAGGGTTTATCAATATCGTCCAAGGTGGTTTGGCCAGCCGCATTGACGATGACGATGTCGCCAACTTTGAAAATCCGGTCCAAAATTCCTACCTTTGTATTTACGGACAAGATCTCCCCATAAAGAATGGATTTAAAGCTGATGCCCACTAAGCCAGACCGGAGGATGATACGTTCGTTAGTAAGGCAGTATTCGACATTCTTGTAGCCGCCGACTTTTCGGACGACGTTTGCAATATAAAGCCAGACCGGGAGCAAATGAATGGCGAAGAAGACGACAAGGAAGGCAATCATTACTCCATTTACCATTCCAGATCGCAGCATCATCGAAATCACGAAAGTGTCGAAAGCAGCAAATAAGATTGCGAATAGTAGACCACCCAGTAGGGCTTCAAGGATAAACACCTTCTTATTCGGTTTTAACCGAACGAGGATTTTTTCGTCCTTATTAAGAACATCTTCAACGGTATTCTGCTCGATGTTATTCTCGGGCTTAAAGTAGTTTTCATCGATATTAGGCATGCGATTAGCATACGCCCGTCGAGGAAGAAAACAATAGATGGCACGACGTTTCTTAGGAGTTTATTCCTTCCTTTTTATATAGAAGAGTAAGAAACGCCATAGAATGAGGCAATTTGCCACCTCAAGAGCATTATGGATCCGAATAAAAAAGGATAAAAAAGCAGAAATAAAGAACATGGAACAATACAAGAAATCAAAATATATCGATAAAACCTAGGAAACATATATTTTGGTTCATTTATCTAGGACTTACTTTTCCAAATATTTCTTGTTTTTTGGCAACTGCATGCGAGGATACTCTGGTGCATGTATTCCTCAATTTGAGATTTTCTCAGACGCAGAGAAGGAATGAAATAGATTCGTCTAAGGCACTGGAATAGGTGCCGATCTTTCTTAAGGTAGGCTCTTGAATCATGGCGGAATCCGTCTCTATCTGACCAAGTTTACTACAAATTCCAATATCTGTTTTTGTGGCGTCTAACTTCCCTCTTTTAAGCTTTCGTTTGCTTTACCATTAGTCAATTTAGATCCATGTTTATGAATGCTGCGTGCCCAATGAAAGGAAGCCTCATAGCCCCATAAGCAAGCGGTTTCCCCCTGTTCTTTGATAAGCAATCAAAACCAGCTTGAACTAATGTTTTAGGAGCCTCTCCCCTATCATCTTTGAACCCTCTGCCAATTCTAGGCACCTCATATAAAGAAAGAGCCCCGAAGGGCTCAAAGAAGGATTCTTTATAGTTGATTAAGCGATGCGGGTCTGCATGAAGGCGGCGACAGTCCAGAAGTTCAATTCTTTCTCTGCCTTTTCTTCGCGTTCTTGCTCGTCACCTTCGGTGTAGACTTCCTGTTCTTGGTATTGTTCTTGTTCCATTGTGTTGTACCTCCTAGCTTAGGCACAGCCATATAATAAGAAGCCATAAACCAAACGCAATGTTAGAAGCGCTTTCAGGAAACGCTTTCACTTTTTCATTCGATAAAAACTCGATATTTTCATCATTTCAGCTATATAAAGACGATATTTACATTGTTTTCATCTAACGCAATCCGGCTAGTACCAACCTTTTCCCCACCGCTACAGCAAATCCTGTTTTATCTTTCTAAGCCCCGAATTCCAACACGCCAATCATCGTTTTCTTTAAAAACGATTTGTCATTTCCCGCCTACCCGTTTATAGTGGTCAACGAAGTAGCAATACGTTTTATTCTTATGGACGAATTAAAGAAACTGCGGAAAAGCTTAAAGTTAACCCAAAAAGAGGCCTCCGACATCGTCGGGGTTCCTTTAAGGACCTACGCGAGCTATGAACGGACGGAATCTAAAGCCGACCCCTTGAAGCTCGAACGCATCAAAGAGATTCTCTCTCACCACCAAGTCGCCTGCAAAGACACCATCCGCGATAGCGTGATCCTGATTCTTGGAGGAACAGGCAACTTAGGCCACGTCTTGGCCAGGCACTGCCTCGATAAAGGAGCGAAGGAAATCCGCATCCTCTCCCGCGACGAAAAGAAGCAATCCTTGATGCGTGAGGAATTAAATGACCCCCGTTTGAAGTTTTTTATCGGTGACGTGCGTGACATCAACACCATCAACGACACCTTCAAAGGCGTGGACTATGTCTTTGACGCCGCCGCCATCAAGCAAGTCTCCTCCGGGGAGTTTTACCCCATGGAAGCCATCCGCACCAACATCATCGGCACCAATAACGTCATCACGGCTTCGATGTCCCACCGGGTGAAGAAAGCCCTCTTTTTCTCCACCGACAAGGCCGTCTACCCCATCAATGCCGTCGGCATGTCCTTCGCGGAGATGGAGAAAAACGTCGTCGCCAGAAGCCGCCAAGCCTTGGAGGACGAACCGACGTTATGTATTCTCCGTTCCCCCTGCATCATCACCACGCCATCCTCCGTTTACAACATTTTTCAGCAACAGGCTAAGGAAGGCAAACCCGTCACCATCACCGACCCCACCTTCACGCGCTTTTTGATGAAAGAAGAGCAATTCCTGTCGATGGTGGACTACGCCATCCTATCCGCCGAACGCGGGGATTTGTTCACCTGCCGTTGTCCCGCTTATTCCATCCGCGATTTAGCCAGGGCCGTCTTAGCCAAATACAAAAGCCCCAGCAAGCTCGAAATCACCGGGGCCCGCGATGGCGAGAAATCCTTCGAGACCTTAATCTCCTCCGAGGAACGCGTCCATTCCATCGACATCGGGGAAATCACCTGCATCAAGTCAGATAATCGCGACTTGAACTACAAAAAATACTTCACCGAAGGACATAAAAACCCCATCGAGGAAGCCTATACCTCCGAAAACGCCAGAAGAGCTGATTTAAGCACACTATAAAAATAGCCTCGCACCTTTAGTCGCCTAAAGATGCGAGGTTTTCCTATTCTAGCACTTGTCTCTGGCCCCATTATCATCTCTCTATGGCTCATAGTTCGCACAAGAAGGAACCAGATGCGGATAGTTTTGTCTCCCTAGCATAATGTTCTCCCTGCACTTATCGCAGCAGTTTCCTAGGTCAAAGCAAATTATCTACAGATTTTCCGAAGAAAAACTACGGATAAAGCGTAACGTCTCTCCGTATTCCTGATGTAACCCGAAATAAACGTTTTCGGTTCTCGACAAAGAACAAGGCCCGGCGGTACCTGGCGGTATCACCGGGCCTGATGTTATTCAGGGTTTAGAAAACCAATTCGATCCCGATTAGTTGCCCTTGTAGGCATCCTTGAGGATCTGCATCATATCCGCGACTAAGGGCTCGCGGGGGTTGGCGGGAGTGCATTGATCTTCGTAGGCCAAATAAGCGATTTCCTCGACTTTCGAGAGGAATAACGCCTCATCGGGGATCAACGCGGAGAGATTCATGTCGATGCCGATGTCTTTGCCTAAATCCAACACGGCTTTGGCAAGGACATCTTTCGCATGCTCTTTATCCGGGCAAGGAAGGCCTAAGGTAAGGCAGATCTTCTGGTATTTCTTGTCGCAGCAATAGGTCTCGTACTTCGGCCACACGGAAAGCTTGGAAGGCTGGGTGCCGTTATAACGGATGACATGGGGCAAGAGGATGCCGCAGGTTTCGCCATGGACCGTATGGAATTCGGCGCCGACTTTGTGGGCCAAGCTATGGACGATGCCAAGGAAGGCGTTGGCGAAGGCCATGCCGGCGATGGTCGCGGCATTATGCATCTTCTCCCTGGCTTCCGCGTCATGGCGGCCATCGTGGACCGCGCGGGGCAGGTATTCAAAGACGAGGGAAATGGCTTGCAAGGCGAGGCCATCGGTATAGTCGCTGGCCATGACGGAGGTATAGGCTTCGATGGCGTGGGTCAAGACGTCTAAACCCGTCTGGGCGGTGGCCTTAGGCGGGATCATGGTCGTGAACTCGGGGTCGACGAGGGCGATCGACGGCGTCAAGGAATAGTCGGTGAGCGGGTATTTCTTGCGGTTGGCCTTATCGGAGATGACCGCGAAGGGCGTCACCTCGGAACCTGTGCCGGAGGTCGTAGGCACGCAGATGAGTTTGGTCTTGCGGCCGAGTTCAGGATATTTGAAGGCGCGCTTACGGATATCCATGAATTTCTGCTTGAGGTCATCGAAGTTGATCTCGGGATGCTCATAGAAGATCCACATGCCCTTGGCGGCGTCCATCGCGGAGCCTCCGCCTAAAGCGATGATGGTGTCGGGTTGGAATTGCTTCATCAAGTCCACCCCACGCATGACCGTGGAGATATCGGGATCGGGTTCGACCTCGGAGAATAACTGGTACGTGACGGGATTACGCCTGGCGGCGAGTTCGTCGGTGATCTTCTTCAAGAAGCCGAGCTCGACCATCACGCGGTCGGTGACGATGAAGACTTTGCCGACATTTTTGCACGAACGCAGGTATTGGATGCAGTTGCGTTCGAAATAGATTTTCTGTGGGACTTTGAACCATTGCATCGTGTTTCTCCTTTTGCCGATTTTCTTGTAGTTGAGGAGGTTGACCGCGGACACATTGCCGCCGACGGAGTTGCCCCCATAGGAGCCGCAGCCTAAGGTCAGCGAAGGCAGGAAGGAGTTATAGATGTTGCCGATGCCGCCAAACGTGGACGGCGAATTCCAGATGACGCGGAGGGTCTTCATGAGGTCGCCGAATTCATCGACGAGCTTCTTGTCCTCGCAATGGATCGCCGAAGAATGGCCAAGTCCCCCGAATTCGACCATCTTTTCGCATAAAGCAAAGCCTTCTTTCTCGTCTTTGACTTTATAGATGCCCAAGACGGAGCAAAGTTTCTCTTCGGATAAGGGTTCGTTCTTGCCGACCTCGTTTAAGGTGACCGCGATGACTTTGGTGTTCGCGGGCACTTTAAAGCCGGAATTCTCCGCGATTTTGACCACATCCATGCCCGCCACGTCGGGGTTGAGCTTGGCTTTGGCGACGTCTTCTTTGCCTTTATGGGTGCCGAACATATAGTCGCTTAAGAGGTTCTTTTCTTTCTCGGAAGCGAAGTAGACGGTGTATTCCTTCATCTTGGCGACGAATTGGTCATAGACATCCTTATGGACGAAGATGGCCGATTCGGAGGCGCAGATCATGCCGTTATCGAAGGACTTGGAGAGGTAGATATCGTTGACGGCGCGTTCGATGTTGGCGTCTTTATGGACATAGACGGGGACATTGCCCGGGCCCACGCCTAAGGCGGGTTTACCCGAGGTATAGGCGGAACGCACCATGCCCGGGCCGCCGGTGGCCAAGATGGTGGCGATGCCATCATGATGCATCAAGGCATTCGTGGCTTCGATGGAAGGCTCGGTAATCCACTGGATGCAGTTCGCTGGCGCCCCCGCGGCCACCGCGGACTCAAGCATCACCTTAGCCGCCGCCTCGGAGCACTTCTGGGCTTTGGGGTGGAAGGCGAAGATGATGGGGTTACGGGTCTTGATGGCGATAAGCGACTTGAAGATGACGGTCGAGGTCGGGTTGGTGACCGGCGTGACGCCGCAGATGACGCCGACGGGTTCGGCGATCGTGGTGATGCCGGTGACGCTATCTTCGTCGATGATGCCCACGGTCTTTAGGTGGCGCATGTTGTTGATGACGTATTCGCAGGCGAATAAGTTCTTGGTGGCCTTATCCTCGAAGACGCCGCGGCGGGTCTCCTCGATGGCGAGGCGCGCCAAGGCGCCATGGTGGTCGATGCCGGCGACGGACATCTTGGCGACGATGAAATCGATTTGGTCTTGGGTGAAATCGTGGAGATCGTCGAGGGCCTTGAGTCCTTTTTGGACCAAGGCGTCAATTTGTTGTTCTACGTTCATTTACTGGGAAACCTCCTTTGGTTTTCCTCAGGAAATTATAAAGGAAAAAGCCCGGCATAGGGGGAAGATTGTTTGTATTTAGCGGGAATCATCCTCGCCCAGTTCTCGTTTTGCCGAATGAAGTATTTGCGTGAGTCTGACATGGCGCCGATATCGATGGCGATGATCAATCTACCATCCAACTTAGCGGCTGAACTTATCGGCGCATCCGAGCGGATCATGCTTTTATCCGTCTTTCTTTGAAAGGTAACGTTCACCAATGAGGTCAGGGCACGTGACGAAATAATCCGTGAAAACGTAGCGCTCCTCGGCCTTAGTCATGGCAATATCCCAGCAAGGGGTTTCACTTTCTTCAAGATAGCCATCTTGATTTGCACTCTTGGATGAGACATTGCAGACGGGCGATTTCCATCAACAATTCGGGTTTGTCGCTCTCCTGCCACGTCGTCGGAAATGTCGTAGATCGCTTTTCTCTTTTTCATCGAATTAAACTTCTCTTGCTCGGAAAAACGCACAATCACCATCGAGTAAAGCCTCAATCAGATCAATGACGTTGCTTCCCGGACAGTTTGATTGAAGATAGTTTTTAGAAAGCCCACGGGCATTTCGAATCAAAAACCTATATTTGGCTATGCCTTCCATTAATGGCGCGTTCATTATTCTCAGTTGCCAAGCGGTCGCATCATAAACTTTGGTACGATCGCGCCCGCGATCATCTGTTTTCTTTTTCGCAATATCCGGCCAGCAAAGGTGGACGAAGGCCGTATTCGTCGTTTTCGAGGTATCGAGTAAGCGAACCTCCGACAACTCTTTGACAGACAAAAGATAGATTTGAAGAAAGTTCGGGTTTGTACAAAAACTCACCGAATCAACGATGGCGGTCTCAGCAAGGACTTTCATTAGGCCTTCCCTAATTTTCGAGAAAGGGGAGTCTGGTTCGTTTTGCCGATAATCGACATCATAAACGCACAGAACACAATCAAATAGCTCATAACTGAGATAGTCTTGGAATAGCGGCACAACAGCGCCACCGCCGCCCGCATTAACTACGGTTAACGAAATCGTCTCCGAAACCACGCCGGCTTCGTTCATGGTGGAGAAAAACGCAAATTCCTCCGCGCCTTCGACAATGAGGCAAATATGATATGTGTTTTGGCTCATCTTTCGCCCCTTTGATCATCTTCATCGCGAAGGACAAGTATTTCCTTGATGAAACTAGGCATCGGCACCTTGCCAAAAGAACCCTTTTGATAATGTTTTAATAACGCGCCGCCTTCCCTGGGCCCGCCTTCGGCCACCGTCGCTTCCTTTAGGCAAAATAGCCTCGCCGCTTCCTTATCGCGTTCGATGAAGTAGATTTGGTCCTTCCTCAGAAGATTCTTGCAGTCGATGAGCAACAAATCATGGGAGGTGAAAAGCAATTGCCCTTTTTCGTTAGCCAGATTGTTAAAGGCACTGACGATGGCCCTGGTTAAATGAAAGTGCAACCCATTATCGAGTTCGTCAACGACGAGAAGCTTACCTTTGACGATGCTTTCGTAGACGTAGGAGGCGATTGCTTCGATTTTCTTTGTACCGGAAGAATCATAGAAAAACGATGGGACCTTCGAACCGTTGTAAGTCGTGGCAAGACGGAAGGCATCTTGAATATCCACGTACTTTGCAAGCGCCTCTTCGGCGATTTCGTCGTTTTCTTCATCACTTTGAGAAAACGGCTTTTTTTCGTAACTGAAATCCTCGATGGCCAAATCCGCGGATTTCACGAAAGAACGGATAAAACCCTGTTGCTTGGAATCGGTTCCCTTTAGCACCCCTAACGTCTTCTTTATGGGGATGTTGTACATGCGGATGATTTCGATGGATGCGGCAAGGGCGCGAGTGGCATCAAAATAAGGGGACAAGGATGCGAATTCACCTTCGTCGGTTTTGACCGAATATAAAAACGGGCGCGTGACTGGCAAAAGATTCAGATACATCGATTTGTCTTCGTCAAACAAATGAAGAACCTTTTGGGCGACGTCCTTCTCAAAAACCACCCTCGTCAAAGGTGCGCCGTTATCGTAAAACTTGATGGAAGACATCCTTTCTCTTGGGTAAGAACCGCTAGCACTATCATAGGAGACCTCATATCTTAGCCATCCTAGTCCGCTTTCATCACGGAAAGTGATCGAAAAATCCGAAATCGGGGAGTCCCCGAAAACAGATCGGTTAATCGGGCGAATCTGTTCGCCAAGCAGCACCGATTGCAAAATGCCAATCAAGGCGACGACGTTGGTTTTGCCGCCGTTGTTCTCGCCATATAAGCCGAGGCACTTCAACACGTTCTTGTTGTCGCGGCAAACCGAATTGGATAAAAGCTTTCTCGTTCTCAAATCCGCCGCGAAAGACAGGTCATTGGCTCCCTTGAACAACCGATAGTTATTAAATGAAATGTTCAAAATCATCGTGAGTTTCTCCATGGAGTATCATAAACTAAATTCAGTTTTATGCAATATTTCAGCATAATAATGAAGGCATTACATCCGCTGAAATTGACCCTTTCCCACTAAGAAGCTCGCGTTTTCATCAATTTCCTAAGCGCGCATCAGGCCTTTGTTCCTTCGATATGGCTTCTTGTCATTCCAGGCCTATTCCACGCTCTCGGGCACGAGGAAAAGGTAGCCCCGCGCCTCGACGAAGCGCGCGAAATAGCCGTGGACCCGGAGGCGGTTTTGCCCGCATCCGTTTGGGTAGCGGCAAAGGTGAAGCCTCTGCAGAACGGTGTTGGGGAAGCCGTCACATTGCCTCCGAGGTCGGGGTAGCGTTTCTTGGACTTGGCAACGGTTAAAGTCGTGACGCCCAGACGCCAAAGGCCCCCTATAAAGGGCACGATATGACAATAGCGGACCAATGGGGGAAGCGCCCCCTATTGGTCCGCTTGGATAGGTGATTACCCCAATATCCCATCCTCCCCTAAAGGCACCGCGTTGCCTTGGATAAGAGGAAGACAATAAGGAATATAGGAATCGAGGATGTTATCCCCCGCTTCATTGATGTATTTCCTCGGCAAATAGACAACCCTATTGGCGATCTCTTTGATATCTACCGCTTCATAGGAAACTTCATACGGAGAGTCATTGACGCGCTTAAGGCAAACCATGCAGGCGCTTTTGCCCTCAAGCGCGGCTTTTAAGGCCTCGCCTGCCACTTCTTTGGCTTCTTGGATATCTTGGTTACTCGGAAGGAAACTCGAAGCCCGGTTTAAGACGGATAGCTCGATCGCCCGGGACTTGAGGCCTTCTTGCTGCAATAAGCCCGCCAAATAAGACGATACCCCGCCAACTTGATGATGGCCAAATTGATCCTTGGAGGAAGAAGAGGCAATGAGGTTCCCCTGCTTATCCCGGATTCCTTCGGAGACCACGACGAGGCACCTGCCCTTTTCGAGGTAGGTTTTCTTGCACTTGGGGAGAAAAGATTCCGCCTCAAAAGGAACCTCGGGGACATAGATATAATCGGGACCTACTCCCCGTAAGCAGGCTAATTTACTTGACGCGGCCAAAAATCCCGAGTCCCTGCCCATGGTCTCGATGATGTTGACCCTTCCTTGCTGGTAGGTTAAATCATCTAGGGCTACCGAGACGGTCGCGTTAATGACGTATTTGGCCGCCGTCCCAAAGCCAGGGGTATGGTCGCAGCCAAATAGGTCATTATCGATGGTCTTGGGGATGCCGACTACTTTGGTAGATAAGTCATGATGCGCGACCAAGGAAGATAGTTTTAAGGCCGTGTCCATCGAATCATTGCCTCCATTGGGGAAAATGAAATCGATATGGTACTTCTTCAAGGTATCGATGATGGCTAAGGCTTGTTCCCCGTTAGGATTATCCTCAAGTTTTAGCCGTAAGGAACCAAAGTAAGACCCTGGACGATAGGTGATATCCGGTGGATTATCGAGATCGATTTCTTCCAGTTCCCCATTAAGCAGGCCACTTACCCCATAACGAGAGACATAAACATGCCCCTTCAAGCCAAGGCTACGATACGTTTCGACTAAGCCTAAGAAGGAGGCGTTGATGGCCGAGGTTGGGCCACCACTTTGGAAGTAGAGGATATTCGGGTTCGTGGTGAGGTGCTGCATTTGGAGGAAGTATAGCCAATCTAGGGAGAGGGTGGTATGGGGAAGCATGAGGAACCCAGGCTATGCACGGAGATATTTGCATCTATGTATAAGGTATAGGCGCGCGAACGTCCATAATAGCCCCCGTACGAAAAAGGCCAGGGATCACTCCTTGACCTGATTATTGGTACACTATTTATACACTTATCTATACACTTCTTCACTACAGTAGCTACAAGATTTTCCAATATCCCCCTTTAGTAGCGCCAATCCTCTCGATCTTTCCCATCGCTTTGAGATCGGAAAGAATCTGGCTCACCCGAGTTGTTCCTAAGTCGCAAAAAGAAGCGAGCTGCGCTTTGCTGTATGCCGGATTGTCCTTAAGGGCCAACAGGACTTTCCTATGCGATGGAGATAGTCCTTCGACATCGATTTGTTTCATGGAAGGGACAAAGGCAAAGGGAATGGTGACGACAATATAGTTTTCCTCGATGTCGAAAGCCTCGCGGCCATACGCTCCGACGATGATTAAGTTGCCATGGCCCGTCTGTTCGACCAGTCGAAGCTGGCCCATGATTTTCAATAAGCCCAGATTGATGGGTCGCGAAACGCCTCTATAGAAGTCTTCCTTGCTATAGTCGAAAGGCAGACCGCCCGTGGAGATGATCTCAATCCGATCATCGAAGATGTAGATGGCGGGCGGAACGTTCCGGACCCATTTGTTATGGAGACAGGCGTTGGTCCACGCCTCTTCGAAGGAGTGGGTATCGAATAGTTTGGTCTCTTTTCGCTCCAATGCGGAGACGATGTCGACTCTGGTTTCATTCAGCGATAGGACATAGTCTTTGGCCTTTTCCATCGCGGAAAGCAAGCAGGTATAGCCGTATTCGTTTCGAGAAAGCATGTTGGTCTTGTCCTTACCCGAAAAACGGACCACCTTGATGGAAACATCATTCTCATCGGCTAATAGATTGGCCAACATATTGTATTTGCCGTTGACTTTAAGGCCCATGTTTTCCTCGAAGGTGTCTTCCTGGATGGTCAGCCCTTTATCAAGATACATGAACTTCAGTTTGGAAAAGGTCAGGTTTTGGTTGATGGAGGCAATGCTTTCTAAAGAGTTATTCTGCGAAGCAAAGAATAAATCCGCTAGAAGATCAGGGTCAATTTTCTTGTCCTCTGAGCCCACTCTGATGCGATATTCGCCGCCACAAGAATAAGGCCTACGGTTGCCTTTGCCGGTGACCAAAACATAGGTTTTGCCCTCGAGCATCTGCGGCAGCACCGAGGCGACAAAAGCAGGTTTGATCAACTCGCCGATTCTTGCGGAGATCTTCTTGATGGTCTCCTGCCCAATCTGTCCCGATAGGCCAACCACCTCTCCGGAGTTGCTGACCCCATAATAGATTTCGCCTTCCCCATGCTTATTCAGCATCGCGGAAAGGGACAAAAGGCCTTTATCGAGTTCTGCCAAAGAAGTCTTGAATTCTTGTTTTTCTTCTTCATACGGAAAATCCAATTTCATATGGATCACCTCTTTCGCATCATTTATACACTTTTTATACGTCATTATCAATTTTATTGTACACTTATCGTACACTTTATCGTACACAATCGGTACACTCTGGTGTAAAGAACCTCCCTAATTCATCACTTTCGGTTGAATCCGATTGTCGGACACGGCCCTAAAGGCATCATGGGAGTACCCACTGAGGCTAGAGAAAAAGTTACATCAAAAACATGGATCGACAAGATGCACGCGGGTATCAAGCGTCGCCCACTACTTAAAGCCAAAGGGCCAGAGATCCCTCCTTGATCAGCTGGGTATCTAGCCACTACTTTTATCAAAGCGTCATCCCAAACTAGCAGGACCAGATGATGCGTTCCAAAGCCATGGCCATAAGCACGCGATGAAGATGCGCAGGCTTTCATTTCCTTGATAGCTTGGTTGTCCGCTAGCCCTAAAACTTTCAAATTTTGGCAAAAAGATTCAAATTTTGGCAAAAACTTTCAAATTTTTTCGCGGTTCCTATAACCCACGCTTCATGAGGGCACGCGCATCTTGAGACAAACGGCAGCCAAAGATGACCGCAGCAAAATGCGGTGAGTCCCGCGTCGCCGTTTGCTTTCCAAAGAAATCAACGAGGAAAACCCTATTTTTTTACCTCTTCTTTATTCGATGTGATGCGTTGGTACTTGCTCCCGGGAGATTCGGGAATGGTCAAGAAAAGCAGGCCATCCTGTACTAATGGCTTAATATAGTTGCTGTAGAAATAAGTCGCCTTGTCCTCCGCGAAGCCAAAAAAACTCGCCAGAGAGGATTTGCTTCGCGGCGAATAACAATAGTCTAAGACACGCTCGACAAAAGCTTCGTTTTTATAATCCTTGGCGCTTCGGTGGAATAAGGTGACCTTAAAGAATCCGCGATTGCTTTCGAATAGCGGCGGAAACAGACCTTCTTTTTTCATGCTTTGGAAGACCGCCATGATGCCAGAATGCCGGTTCTCCGTCTCCAGTAGATCCTCCGCGTTTTTGCAAAGGAAGGCGTTCCTTATCGGCAGATACTCTTTTCCGAGATCCTCCACTTTGTAGTTTCCAAGGATAGAGCCTGGGTTGGTGATTTCAATCCTGTTTCGGTAGATGACCACGGATATCGGGATGTTACGGACAAGATAGGAATAATCCCTATGGATCAACGCGTTTAAAAGCAGTTCGCGTATGGCGGATAACGGATATTGGTTGCGGTCATTGCGATTCCCGTTTTCGTCGATATAGGTTGATGTGTTCATGTTCGATACGAGGAAGCGGAACGCGCCGGCATACATCTGGGCGATCGTGCCCGTGATGGAGACATTGGCAAGAAAACGTTGATGTATCCCAGACTCGGAAACGTATTCATCGCCATCGACCTTGACGCAGTTGACGCTCATCATTGGCGCAATCTCCTGCGGATACCTGCCAAAAAGCAAAAGGCAAGTGAGCGTTGGTAGGCCGTTTTTAGCTAATCCGAGCATCTCCAATACGAGGGGTTTGGGCAAGTTTGCGAAGTTTGGCTTGTTCTCTATAGCCTTGGCTAGGTAGGCGTCAAGCTTAATCGAATCGATACTCCGTTCAAACGTCACGTCTTCGAATGTTTCCAGTTCCGTTTTCGATTGTTTCTTAAACATCTGGAATTGGAAGATTTCAAATTCCGTCATCGGTTCATCGCCATCGCCCGTTCGGATGAACGAGCCCTGCATCATCCCCAAAGGCTTGTAATAGCAAGGCTTCTCCAAAAAAGGCATTTCTTCCACTTCCACGATTAACAGATCGATACCCTCTGCGTAATGAAATGGCGTAATGACCGGCCGTACGACGGGTTCCATCTCTTTAGAAACCTCTTGAACGACCTTCTGCAGTTCCGCGACGTCTTTAACCCCGCATATGGCATAGCCCTCTTTCTCATTGATGCCAAAGACGATGACCCCGCCGGAAGTGTTGGAAAAAGAACTCAGCGTATCGTAGAACTTCTTGGGGTTTCCTTCCCTACCGCTTTTTAATTCGGTCGTCCTCGTCTCGTATTTTCGTTGATGGATATCTTCGATGAGGTCTCTTATTTGTTCTTTTTCCATATGGTTATGCCTCGATTGCCTTCATCCTAGCATAAAACTTTCAAATTTCATCAAAAAGATTCAAATTTTGACAAAAACTTTCAAATTTCTTGTGATGCACTCTCAAAGACTTTTCAGTAAATAAGGTACCGCATGAGGAGGCACACGACTTTGAGACAATTGCAATCATCGGTGGCGGCATCGAAAAAGCGGTGAGTCGCATCCGTTATCTCTTTCGGAATACCACCATGAGAAGTTATTTCTAGCCTATCCCCAGATAGGGTCTTATGATCCAAAAAACCAAGTGTTGATGCTGCAAATTAACCCTTAAGCGAAATCGGAAGCGAAATCGATGCGAAATGCATGCGAAATGTCTCTGAGAGATTTCGCTTAATACGTTATAATAGTCATGTGTCAACAAGAATGGAGAATGCTTATGGAATACATTTCCTCCGCGGAAGCGGCAAAGAAACTGAAGATATCACCTAGGAGATTCCAGCAAAAATGCGCCAAAGGGGAAATACCCGGCGCCAAAAAGCAGGGTCGGCGCTGGTTCGTCCCCCAAAGCGCCGTCCTTGATCAAAGCGAGACGAAAAAACCATTGCCCGTCGGCGTCTCCGATTATAAAGTCGCTTCCTCCGAATATTACTACGTCGATAAGACGATGCTGATCAAGGAATTCTTGGACAATAGGCCACTTGTTTCTTTGTTCACTCGCCCACGGCGCTTTGGCAAAACACTCAACATGGATATGCTGCGCGTCTTTTTCGAAAAAAGTGACGAAGACAATTCCGTTTATTTCACCGACAAAGCCATTTGGCCCTATGGCAAAGCCTACACTGCCCATCAAGGACGCTACCCGGTCATCTATTTTTCCTTTAAGGATGTCAAATGCTCCTGTTGGCAGGAAACCTATGAGATGATCACGATGTTGATCGCCGCGGAATTCCGGCGGCATAGCGACCTTGCATCAAGCGACCGCTTGAGCGATTACGAAAAAGGCCAGTTCGGCCGGTTAGCGGAAGGTAAAGCAAGTTCGGCGGAATACCAACTATCTTTGAATGCGCTCTCCCTGCTGCTCCACAAGCACTACGGCGAAAAGGCCGTGATCATCATCGACGAATATGACACGCCCATCCAACAAGGCCATACGATGGGGTTCTATAACGAAATCATCGCGTTTATGCGCAATTTCTTCTCCGGCGGATTGAAAGACAACCCCCACCTTGCGTTTGGCTTCCTCACGGGTATCTTGCGTGTGGCCAAAGAAAGCATCTTCAGTGGCCTAAGCATCCATTCTATCCTCGACGCGCCGTATTGTTCTTACTTCGGCTTCACGAAAGAGGAAGTAAGGCAAATGCTGGATTATTACGGGTATGGCCATAAGATGGATGAAGTCTGCGCATGGTACGATGGCTACCGGTTTGGGGATATGGAAATCTTCAACCCTTGGTCGGTCATCAACTATATCGCCGAAGGCTGTTTCCCCAAAGCGTTCTGGCAATCCACCGGCAGCAACGACATCATCGGCGAAATCGTCGGCGAAGCTAACGACGAAATCCAAGAGGGACTTTATCAGTTACTTAGCGGGGAGACCGTCACCTCCTACATCGACACCGGCGTCATTTACCCCGAAGTGGCAAGCAATCCGTATAGCATCTATAGCTTTTTGCTCATCGCCGGCTACCTGAAGGTCGTGAAAGAATATCCGCAGCACGATGGGAACTATCTATGCGATGTCGCGATCCCCAACAAAGAAATCGCCTTGGTTTACGGTAAGGAAGTACTAAGCAGAACGGGCAAAACAAGCGATGCCATATCCATGCAGCAGGCATTGTTATCTGGCGATGCCAAGAAGTTGCAAAAGCTGCTGGAGGAATTCCTATTGACCTCGGTCTCGTCTTTTGATGGCACAAGCGAAAGCTTCTACCACGGCATGATGCTTGGCCTATGCGCCTTGCTTCGTAGCCGTTACCACATCCGTTCGAACATCGAATCCGGCTACGGACGCTTTGATATCGCGTTGCTCCCGAGGAGCCCGTCTGATCCTGGTTTCATCTTTGAATTCAAATACGCCAGCAAGGGAAACGAAAACCTCGACGCGCTTGCGGATAAGGCGCTCGCGCAGATCGATGAGAAGAAATACGAAGCCGAACTAAACGCGCAAGGCGTGAAGAGAATTACGAAAATCGGCATCGCCTTCAAAGGAAAGAAGGCATCGGTCAAGCAAGCGCCGCATATTGTCTAAGGTATTGACGCAATACTTTAATCTACTAGAATATAAGTGATCGTAGGTGGAAGTCGCTTTAGACCCACCTTTTTTCTTTGTCCATTATATAGGAATAATTGGGATTATCCCCATATATCTTCCTTGAGAAAGGAAAGGGACATCCCAAAAATACACGCATACGAACAAAAAACCACGCCTTGCGACGCGATATCTTGGGTGCTTACAGACCTACACTCCCGAAGTTGTCTCGTCCGCGCTTCCTATGGTGGCCATATATAACCACGTCCGTTCAAGAAAGTAAATCTCCAATTGAAGCAGCAACGTTCAACACGAGGCGCCTAAGAGAGGTTCATGTCGAGAAAGCCCATCTTCCTGAGTGCCCCGGATAAGCTACGGCAGATGTGGAGGTCACATTAATAATCCCGGTACACCCGTCCGCTGGGGTTACAAAGGGCGAAGAATCAAAAAAGGAGGACTGGAATAACTGGCGGGTTAGCTGTCGGCCACGCATAATTCCACCCTTTTGTTACATATGAATAACGGCTCAAGCCTAGTTGAAAAGGGTTGAATACTCATTGTCGGACATTAGTTCGTATTCTTTACCACTCTCTAATCTCAAGACACCTTCTTCGAGAATCTTCAATTGGTTATCGCTGAACTGTTTGGCGGCAACCTCTAAAAAGACACTGCCTCCAAAACGGCAAAACAGGCGCATGGTTTTGTCTTGCCCATTTTATTTCCCAAATGTCAACCACCCAATAATAAATCGACCAAATCAAAAAAGGTGCTCCCAACGTCATCGACAAGTTCTTCGATGGAAGTGGCGTATAAGCTCGCATTGCGTTTCGCTACAGCGTATCTTTGGAAATATTTATCGCATGAAAAGTTCTTTTTCCCATATCTTTCATCATATTTGCTCAGTTCCAGATGGACGAAGGTTCTCCTACCACTTTTTTTATTTGCCGCAATTTCCGACCTTGAGTATTGCGTGCAATCTGTCCAATGAAGCAAATAAAAGAACTCAATACATGGATTGGTCAAAGCATAATGCACATTGTTTTGTTGGCACAGGCGAATGACGTTTTGGCATTGAGAGCGCGTATACGAAAATGCGTCTCTGTCGCTGACAATATACACAGCATCATATTCCGTATCAATCACATGGTTATTCTTAATGTCCTCAATGGCAATTCTGGCTTCGATTTCTTTACCTAGTTTTTTGGCAAATTCGCCTAAAAAGTCAGGCAGCGAATGCTCATCAATGACATCCGTAACTTTAACGCCTTTTTTATTTGCTATCTTTTGCGCACATGAACGAATCCTCATTCTGTCCGCCTCGTTTGGAGAAATGTTGTCTGCGATAGCCTTTGCTATCGAATCAAGAGTGAAGTCAATTCTTTTTTGATTCAGCGCCGTGACTAACGACTCCATAATCCTCATCGGATTGCTGGAAGGAGGTTCTAAAAATCTTAGATTATCAATGCCACGATTATAACAAAGCCGTTTCAAATATTTTGGCTCAGTCCTAGTACCTTCGCAAACCACAAAGACGAACCGTTTGGCTATCCTTGTATGGCCCTGAGCGTGTCTTTGATAGTATTCGTTAGTCGCCTTCTCCCTCATCCGTGCAAATCTCTCCCATCGTTTCTTGGAACTGTGGCACAGAGCCATATCTTCCTATCAAGTAATTTTTATCAATTTTTTTATCGAACCTCTCCTGAAATTCGTCAAGAGAATACATTTCGGAAGACCCTGCTTTCTTTTCAACAAACCATATTTCATCGCGACGAAGTAGTTCTAAATCCATTAATAAAGATTCGTGCGTTGTGATTATCAGTTGATTCTTCATATTTTTACCCGCGGCCAGTTCCATAAATTCACGAACAAAGCGCACGGACAGCAAAGGATGCAGACAACGATCGAATTCATCGACAAAGAATGTTTTATTGGTTTCTTTTGTTAGGAGGATTGGGGCTAATTGCATTATCCTAATAGTCCCATCGGATTCTTCCCCCATCGTCAAAGTTCTCTCATCACCATCAAAATCATGGACGAAAAGAACTTTGTTATACTCAATTTTGCCTTTCTTATTCTTCGAAGCAAAATAGAAATTTTTATCCGATCTAAGATAGATAACTCTTTCTAGGTTTTCATTCAAACTATTTTGTACGCTTTGAATCATGCGATCGGAAAAGGCCTCGCGAACTTCCAACGGCTCAAGTCTTTGGGTACTTAGTTTTTTAATGCCGGTACCAAACCTTGTTAAAAGAGCAGACAATTCGTTGAGTTTGGAACCTACAAGGAAATAATCCGGCGTGGTCAAATCTTCGTTGGGCAAAGTCACTTCCAAATCAAGATTAACCCAGTCATAAACGATTGCCACCTCTTTTAAATCGGGTGAAATAACCTTATCGAAAATGTCATGTAGATAATTTGTAAAAAGTTTTTTCCTCTCGAGTTTCAAATCTTCTAAAATGACTGAAAACCTTCCTTGGTCTTTATCGTCGATGCGACCGTCGAACTCAAAAACACCCGATGTAATATCTCTTTCAAAGATGCGTTTTTCTTTTTCTTCTACAATTTTATAAAGCCATTCCGAGATGAAATCATTCGTCTCGTACGCATATTCGAAACCATATACGTATGTTGTGTCATTAGAAACGAAAGTGGCTTCGAAATAAGTAGGTTGTTTAGAAGACTCCTTATTGCCCCTAAAAGAATAATTGGCAAATCTTGACCTTGAGTTTCTTAAGACAAAATACCCAAATTCCCGAACAGCACTTACAAAGCTCGATTTGCCTGCGGCGTTGGGGCCATAAATGGCAGAAAAAGTAAGAACTCTAAGTTTATCATCGATGGTCTTTAACCGATTTTCAAATCTTTTGACTCTTCCTCCGACCATTGAGAATGAGGTCATTGCTTTAAAGGAGAGGAAGTTTCTAATCTTGAATGATATTAACATGGGAAACCTTCTTAAATTTGATATTGCCTCTTGAAATATTATATAAAATGGTGTGAAAAAATCACGTGAATTTTTCACTTATATAGTCGTCCAGTAATTTTTCCGGATTAGGCGAACCTTTTTTTCTGAGCTTTAGGGGATTTTGTACTAATAATTCTCTTCCTTGACCACGAGCTTATCCTTTCGTGGGCGGCCCCGCATCCCCTTTGTAGTTTTGCGGGCGACGTATTCCGGCGCGCATCAGTCGGGTATGTCGAAGCTAAATGCCTCACAGATCTTAACCTAGTTCCCGACGAACGACGTGACCATGGGCTTCGTGTTGGGGGCTCGACGTAGTGGATCGGCCGCATCTCGTCGAGGACCGATTGAAGCGATGAAGCTCCTTGT
Source organism: Bacilli bacterium (assembly GCA_017626815.1). GTDB lineage: Bacteria > Bacillota_I > Bacilli_A > RFN20 > CAG-826 > Alloenteromonas. Next base: position 21,946 of record JAGAHY010000098.1, read on the forward strand.
TCAGCTTCGTTTATTCTGGCACATCTTCCTCAAACGTTTCCATGCTCAAATCAGCGACTTTCGCTTCGCCTTCGTCGCCGTATTGATATAACTGATCCAATATTTCGATCGCGTATCGGATTTTGGTTCTGAGCAAAAAGCCTGCGGAACCGGATTCTTTCAATAACTTTTCAACATCGATAGGTGGTTCCCATTCATAGGCGGAGGCATGGAATGCAATCAATTTGGAGAAGACGTCTTTCATTTCTTCTTTCGTAAGAGGATAAAGCTTAGTTCCCTTTCTAAGGCAATCTAACGCCACTCGGATACGCTTATCCTCACCGTAATCGATAATCGCGGTATCGTATTCGTTTTTCCGGTCGATTACGTCTTCTTCATAAGAGGCGCTTAACGCGAAGATGGAGAACGTGTTCTCCAATCTCTTGTCTGGGAAAATGAAATCATAGATGTTCGCGTACCCAAGCATCCTCGACCGCTTCGAAAGCCTGCCCATGAGTTCAGTTTCGTCGAAGAGAATAACCCATCCATCGTATCCGAGGGTCTTGAAAAGGTGGCTCGCGAAAAAGAAATAATCCTGCATGTGCTTCGTTTTCGCGAACGGGGTATTGAAGATGACTTTCTCATTCCGAAGGGATTTCGCGATGGCGCGCACCGCGGAATTCGGCAGCAAGTCGCCTTGGATGTCCGATAGCAAACGATATCGTTCCTCGACGTTGTCCGAGCGGAAATAGGCATCTAATACATAATATAGTTTATTGGTCGTAAGCGACTTCGACGCGAAGTTCAGCATCTGCTTCGCCTCCAGGGAGTCTGGAATAATTTTATCCAAGGCACGAGAAATGCCAGGCTGAGCTTCATTGGGCAAAAAGGTGCTGGAAAGAAGCTTTGAATAGATGACGGGTAGTTTGTCGATTGGGCTCTCTTTTCCGATGGAGACGTGCGAGACGACGATGTTCCTCTTGGAGGCATAGACGTCGATCGCGTTTAAAAGATGCGTCTTTCCTTCGCCATATTTCCCGACGACGACCATTCCAGAGGATCTACCTTCACGGGTGGCGGAGTCGATCTTGTCGTGGATCTTGCCCATCATGGAGGCCCTGGATTCCGAGAAATAGGAGCCAACGGCTTTCGATGGTATTCCGGATCGAAGCGCCTCAATGACGCCCCTTGCTTCATTATTCATCTGCTTCGCCTCCACTATTTCCAACATTGCCCTTCATTCTTTCGAGGAGTTCTCCTTCAAGGAGCCCCATGATGCCCAAGGAGCCTTTCTTGGATTTCTCCTTCAGGTGGAGCAATTCCTCATCGCTTATCGCAATGCCGTTTTTCGGATTCCGATAAGCATCCGCAAGCGATTCGTAAATCGCGCGCAGATCCGACGCGTCGAAGAAGAGTTCTCCATAACGGTCCAGATCCAATACATCGGCGAAGCAATTGAACCTCTCGCCCACGATTTCGTTCTGGATGCGCATCCAAAGGGCCTGATAGGATTTAAGTCCCGCATTCTCGTCATCGAGCAACACGCGATGGAAGGCGAACAAGAAGAAGACGTTATGCATCGCGTCGATCGAATCGATCAGTTCGCGAATGCTTTCATATGCATCCTCGCGCCGCATCTTGGTGTAACGGATCGTGTCTAGGCCGCTGCGGTTCAAAATCGCATCGAAATCGTCGATGAAGATGGCTAAACCCTCATAGCCAGAAAGCAATATGACCTCAATGAGGGAATTGAGCATCAATCTCGCGTTCGTCTTGTTGATTTTCTTGGGGGCAAGTCCAACGAGGCGTATCGCGGACATCTTGAGATCCTTTTCCGCCGCCAAATAGGAATAAATCGTGGATAAGGAAATGCCGTCAAGTTTCGGATGGCCGAGCATCGATCCGACGATCATGGAGCAAGCCAAGGAGAAATTGGAATCGAAATATGGGTTCGACAAGAACATCGATTCGATCTTCTTTCTGATGGCGCGCCTAGTCAAAGCGTCTCCTTCGTCGATGGAAGCCAAATACTCCATGAAATCCTTTCCCTCGGGGATCTCTTTCGGGTCATAATCAAGGCTAAGGATGACCTTGTCCTTGCAGCGGGAGAGGATTTCAGGCAGGTCGACGCGCATGACGATGGAGGAATAAAGATCCTTGAAGTCGTACATCGGAACTTCCCTCGCGGAAAGGTGCACAACCTTGAATCCCGCTTCCTCAGCCTCCTTTTCCGTAAGCGCAAGGAAAGCGGATTTGCCGGATTTCTCGCTTCCGGTGACGAATTTGATTTTGCTCCCTCCGTTAGAGATGTAGCTCTGGAGATAGTTGTACCTAAGGAAAATGGATAACTCCTCCAGCGTTCCTTTCTTGATGAACCGAGACATGTCTTCCTCCTAACTTTCGCCTAGCGATCAGCGCTTAAAGAAACTGATCGTGGCAAGGTATTGTTCCTTGCCCGCGTCATCGAGGACGCGGATGGCTTTGGACAAATCGCGGCTTGGCCCGAATTGGAACCCCCTGCCGCCTTTGGTAGGCAAATCGATTCCTTGGGCGTAAAGCCTGGCAAGGTCAAACGCATAGGCCTGCATGTCGTATTCCTTGCGGCTTCTCGCCATCGGGACGAGGAATTTGTAAAGCACGTTCAGATAGATATCGGTCCCTTCCGTCTTTCCTAGTTTCAGAAGCGCAAGATCATAGGCGTCGGACAATTCATTGAGGAAAGCTTCCGCTTTGAATGGAGCCTTGTTCAGTTCGTCTTGGCCTTCTTTGATGATCGAAGCAAGCTTCGCGGGACGGAGGCAAGGATACTTTTTCCTATCGATGGAGACTTCTTGGCTTTCCTCATCGAGCTTCACGCGGTACGGGAACATCTCATAGACGGGATATTCGCCGCGCACATCGATTCCAAGGCGCTTGCACTCCGCGAGCAATTGGGTCGCGTAATCTCCTGAAGCGAAATAGGCTTTGCCGTCGAACCCCTTGGCTTCGGCAAGGGCGTTGGAGGTGGCTTCGTTTAGTCTAGCAGAGGCTTCGCTTGCGTCTTCGATGGAGGAGACGAGATTCTTGAGGTCTCCAAATTCCAGCGCCTTTTCCAAGGCTTTGTTCGCCTTCGTTACGGCAAGAAGAGCTTCCTTCAGTTTCTTCTCACGCTCTATGAGCGTTCCATAAAATGCTTCGTAATCCATAAATGCAATCCTTTCCGCAACCAAGGCTTATCCGAATAAAAAGAGGTTTGCTCGCTAAGAAAATATACACTTTATCGCTAGAGGGCTCAATCTAGAGAGTGGTTTCCGTCAAACCGGCGATTTCCCTAGCCGAATCCTAGCTAGGCAAAGCATCGTCCGATAATAATCCGCTTCCGCCTCATCATCGGAGTTCTTCTCAATAAGGGAGAGAAGAAGTTCTTCGCCAAAAAGGTAATCGCCCCTGATGATGCCCTTCTCAAAATTCCGCCGCAGCTTTCTTCTTGCGGGAAGCATGTCTTTCGGCCCGCCTTCCAAACGGTCCAAAAGGGATTCGCATACGGCAAGGTAGGCATCGTAATCGAACACGCCATCGACGTAGCTTAGGTTTCCGACTTCAAGCGCTCCGGAATTTCCGCGCAAATACACAAGAGGGTCGCTCGTGCTTGAAACATAGAGATAATAGAGCTTCGCAGGGCTTTTGCCCGGGGCTTTCCTAAGGATTCGGCCGAGTCGCTGAATCCTCTGGCGATCCCCATGGGTGCAAGACAATACAATGCCCACATCAGCGTCAGGCACATTGAGTCCCTCATCCAAAGCCTTGCAGGAAATAAGGACCCTAGCCTCGCCGCACCTAAAGTCATCCAGCGCGTTCTTCTTCGCTTCCGGCGAGAGTTCGGAATGATATAGCCTTACTCGGACCTTCTTTTCCTCTTGAAGCCTCTGATAAATCGATTCAGCTTGCTCAATCCGCTCAGAGAAGACGATGATCCTAGACGAGGAAGGAAGACGGTCGATCAGTTCCTTTGCGCATTCGACGCGGTTCGATGCTCTCAATACGAGCTCATTTCTTGCAAGAATCGCGTTAACATAGGCTTCGCATAAGGGGTCTTCTTCGGCTTTCTTGCTGACGGCATTGAAGAAATCATCGCCATCAAGCGTCCTTAGGACGACGTAGGTGTTGCGGATCTTCGCGTAAAGCTTGCTTATTCTGTCGGTTAGGTCAAGATAGCTTCCGATTTCTTTTCCAGAGAAATAGACTTCGATCTGAAAGAGGAGGAACGGGCTCACGACCTTGCTTTCTTGAACTTTCGCCAAATCGAAATCGAAGATGATGTCACCAAGATTCGGTTTGATGACGGCATCGAAGTTAGCACATTCTGGCGTCGCCGATAGGCCTAAAGAGAAATACAGTTCCTTTTTGAAGCCCTTCGCGCCGACGAAGTGGAATATCTTTTGGTTCTCTTTGCTTCCGTAATGCTGGCATTCGTCGCAGATGAGGAAGACGCTTTTGCCTTCGCGCATATCGCGCAATGCATGCGAGCAAAGGGCATATCTAGCCGAATCGCATACGTAAATCATGAAGCGCATGTCGCCGGCGCTATGCTTATCGCCATGCCATTCGCCGACTCGTTCTGCAAGTCCAAAGGAAAGAATGTCCTTCTTCCACTGCTTCGCTAAGGCTACGGTTGGGACGACGATCTTGATTCGAGTATTCTCGTCCATCGAGGCGGCTAGATGAAGCGCGCAGATGGTTTTCCCTCCGCCAGTGGCGACTTTGAAAATGCC
>JAGAHY010000099.1 GCA_017626815.1 Bacilli bacterium
ACCGCGGCTGGTGGAAGTGACATCATGATGCACTCGTTAGAACGCTATTTCGACCCTTCGGATGAAAACCAACTCGCGGACGACTTCGCCTTAGCTGTCGTCAAAAATACGATGATCGCGATCAAAAAATGCCTGCAAAACACCAATGATTATGAAGCTAGGGCTGCTTTAATGCTCAATTCTTCGTTATCTCATAACGGCATTACGGGCATTGGAAAACAGTTTGGTTTCGTCGTTCACCCCATCGAGCACGCTCTCTCTGGGTACAAGCCGGACATCGTCCATGGGGCTGGCGTGGCGTTAATTTTCCCCGCTTGGGCGGAGTATGTCCGCACGCGGGACATCGCGAAATTCGCGCGCCTCGCACGCACTTTATTTAATGAAAACGAGCAAAATGATGAAAAGGCGTCTATAATAGTGCCCGCACGAATGAAAGAGTTCTTCTCTTCCATCGGTATGCCGACCACGTTGAAGGACGTCGGCCTCGGCGCAGAAGACATACCTTCCTTAGCCTCCCTAGCTACGGGCAACAACACACGTTTGATTGGCTGTTGCCACCAATCATTAGGGAAAGAGGACGTCGAAAAGATCCTCACCCTGTTACTATAGGAGGGCAATTATGAAGAAAAACGATCTCGCAACATTTATTGTCTACGTCGTCATGATCGCGATTGCTTTAGTCGTCGGCCTCCTCGTGATTCGTCCGGTCATGTCCGGAGGTACGATGCCGATTAATGGCTTTTTGGTTATCGCTTTAGGTATTGTCGCCGGCGCGATTCTTAATGCCGGATTAATTGAGCTTGGCCACGTTTTGGGCGCGAAAGTCGGACATTATACCGTCCGCAAAAGCGTTGTTCTTGGCTTTGGTTTCAAACGCGTTGACGGCAAGAAAAAATACGGCTTTATGAGCTTTGACGGCTTGGCTGGTGAGACTAAAGTTGTGCCGCAAGACGTCCAAAAGAGCACCCTTTCCGCTTATATTTTGTTCCCGGTGTTGTTCCTTTTCGTGGAATTTATCGCCGCGATGGTCATCATCGTCATCTGCCAAAACCAGGAAGCCGCCAGCGTGAACACCCCCATCCGCTGGCTCCACGTCTTTGTCGTCACCATCCTCACCGTCGGCGGCATGCTTTATGTCTATGACTTATTCCCAGCCCACATCGAATCCGTGACGGATGGCTATTTACTTGTCCTTCTCGCCAAACCTGCGAATAAAGAAGCCTATAACAACCTTCTCCTCGCGGAGACGGCTTCCGAAAACGGCGAGCCTATCCCTGAGACGCCCATTTATCAAGACGTCACCGACTTCACCGCTTATCTTAATCTATTGGCCGTGTACCGTCATCTTTCCGAGGGCAGGCCTGAAGAAGCTCTTCCCATCATCGAGCTTTCGTTGAAGGAAGAAGCCAAGGTCTCCTTATCGACAAAGATGCATGCGAGGGCCTTGAAACTCGCCATCTTGCTCGAACAAGAAAACCGCGAAAAAGGCAAAAAGATGTACGCGGAACTTGAAGACGATGTTAAGAAATACATCGCCGACATCACCACCTTAACCGCTCTTCGTTGCTATTTGCTGATCGCCTCCTTCGTCGAAGGCAGCGAATCCGAAACCAACTATGCGGTCGATAAGGCGGAGAAAGCCATCAAGCTCTGCGAGCCTGCTTACAAAGAAGCGGAGAAATCCTTGCTCCAATACGACGTCGATATGACCCGTTCCGCCCACCCTTCCTGGAAAGTGTACCAACTCCCTTGGGAAGAAGCGGAAACCAAGAACAAAGAAGAATAACGACGCAAAACCCTCCTGCTTGCAAAGAAAACGGAGGGTTTTCTCTTGCTTATGCAGCCTTCGCCTCCCTTTATATTCACCGTGCCGCCGCTATTTGGTCCTTAGGCGCGCCCTCTAGGCATTTCATTTCTTAGCTGGGCATGAAAAAAGCGGCCTTAGGCTTGGCCTAGGACCGCTTGTAAGCTTAACGAATTACTTACCGCCGATATTCATCGACTTGATGTAAGCCGAAGCCACAGAGATGGCTTCAAGGGTCATCTTCGCGTCAGAAGCGAATTCCTTCAAGTCGTTGAGCATCTTGAGCAAGTTGCCGGAAAGAGTGATTAACGTCAACGGTTCAGCGACCTTTCCATCAACAATATGGAAGCCTTCGGCTTGGCAGGAGAAGTCACCAGAGACAGAGTTCATGCCCGTACCTAAGCCAGCCACATCGGTGATATAGACGCCGTCTTTGATGGGGGCAATCATTTCCTCAAAGGACTTCTTGCCAGGCTTTACAAAGACGTTTCCAAAGCCCGTTCCAACCTTGCCACCGCCCCAAGTGCCGTTGCCGGTGGATTCGACGCCGTCTTTTTTCGCGGTTTCGCGGTTATAGAAATAGGTCTGGAGGACGCCGTTTTTCACGACGACCTTGTTTTTACAGGCGACGCCTTCGCCGTCAAAGTAAGAGAAGAAGACGTTTTTCTCTAACGGGCGTTCTTCAATTGTAAGCCGGCTAGAGGCGATTTTCTGACCTAATTTGCCTTCCAACATGGAGGTATGACGCTGCACATCGTCGGCAATGGCGGAGGAGAGGAAGTAGCCAATTAAGGACGCCATGACCTCACGGTCGATGACGGTTGGATACTTCTTGGATTGGATCGAATCCGCACCAAATTTCTTCGCCGCGCCTTCGACGACTTTGCGTACCATCTCATCGATGTTGAGAGCGCTGAGGTCTTTGTCTAAGACGATATCAAAGAAGTTTTTGGTCTCGGTTCCTTGGCGCATGACGACGGCCGCGGAGACATAGAAGTAGTTGGCTTTTTGCTTTAACTTGAGGCCAAAGGAGTTATAGAACTCAGAGGCGGATTCGCGCTCGCTATAGCCGACTTCGACTTCCGCGACGCGGCTATCCGCGGCGTAGATCTTTTCCTCAATTTCTTTAATGAGAGCGAGTTTCTTTTCGGTCGGCACTTCAGCCAAAGCGGGGTTATAGACGTTCTTCTTGTGATACTTGTCAGAACCCTTGAAGATGTCCGCTTCCTGTTCTTTTTCGTTTAAGGAAGCGCTGAGGACGATGTTCTTGGTGAGGAACTCAAAGGTATCCTTGTCGAGTTTTTCCGTGGCGGAGGAGCCATATTTTCCATTGACGACACCAGCGGCAATGATCTTCTGGGAATCGTTGACAGTAAAGTTTTCGATCTCACGGCGGAACAAGGAGATGGATAACGATTTGGATCTGCTGATTTGTAACTGCGATTGGTTGATGCCTTTGGAGGCTGCGAGTTCAAAGAATTTGTCGAAGTTCATTCTAACTTTCCTCCTCTGCCGCCGACGGTGATTTCCTTAAGGCGGATCGTGGGCTGGCCAACGTTGACGGGGACGGAACCGCTGGCGGCGCCGCAGTTGCCTTGTCCTAAGAGCAAGTCGTTTCCGACACGGTCAATTTGCATCAAGACTTCTTGGCCGGTGCCGATTAAGGTGCAGCCTTTGACAGGCTCGCAGATTTTGCCGTCGCGGATGATATAGGCTTCCGAGGCGGAGAAATTAAACTCGCCAGTGGTGGGGTCGACGGAGCCGCCGCCGAAGTTGGCGACATAGATGCCAAGCGGGGTGTCTTTGATGATTTGCTCAGGATCGTCTTTGCCCGCGGCGATGTAGGTGTTGGACATACGGGAGGTCGGGCAATATTTATAGGATTGCCTGCGCGCGGTGCCATTAGGCGCCTTGTCGAGCCTTCTGCCGTTGAAACGGTCGATCATGAAACCGACGCAGACGCCATCGCGGATGAGCTCGTTTTTCTGGGTAGGAACGCCTTCAGAGTCGATGTTGTCGCTGCCCCATTCGTTGGGAATCGTGCCATCGTCCCACGCGGAGACGCAGGGAGAGGCGATGGGCTTGCCGATGGAGTCGGAGAAGACGGAGAGTCCTTTACTGGTCGCGGAAGCCTCGAGGGGGTGGCCGCAGGCCTCATGGAACAAGACACCACCCCAGCCGTTTTTGATGACGACGGTGTAACGTCCTGAGGGGCATTCTTTCGCGCCAAGCATCATGACGGCTTTTTCGCCAGCTTCTTTGGCAATGGCTTTGTAATCTAATTCTTTGGTGAAGTAGCTCCAGCCCGCAGAAGCGCCAGGGCCATAGAAGGAGGTTTCGATACCTTCGGCACCGGCCGCCATAGCGATGATGAAGACGCGGGTGCGTTCTTCGACATTGGTGAAGTGGTTGGCCACAGGGCCTTCGGCGTTGAAGATTTCGATGTTTTTAATCGTGCTGGATAAACCGGTTTGGACACGGACGATACGCGGGTCAACCGCGGCGGTCACGCCATAAAGTTCCTTCAAATACCCAATCTTTTCCTCGACGGGGACATCGCGGACGTGGTCGGTGATTTTAATGTTTTGCTTCACGCGAGGAGAGACCATCTTTTCGACCGTGATTTTTCTCGGCTCGTCATAGGAGGCAGAGAGCTTTTCCGCGAGGGCTAGTAAGCTTTTCGCGGATAAATCGGAGGTGTAGCCATAAACCGAACGGAAGCCGTTGAGAATACGCAAGCCGCAGCCGTAGGCCTGAGGAGATCCGGCGGATTCGACCTTGCCGTTTTCGAGCATGTAAGACTCGGGCGTGATCTCTTCCACATAGATTTCGGCATAATCTCCACCAGTGGCCAGCGCGGCATTGAGCACCTTAAGGGCTAATGATTTGCTAATCATAGGGTAGATCCTTTCTACTGTAGTTTGCTAAACAGCCTTTTAAGTTTAATTATCATAGATAAAAAGGAAAGAAAATCCGCACAAAATAACTTAATACTTACTTTGCGCCAACTTTAACACGAAAACTTTAAATTTTAACACGAAAACTTTAAACTTTAACACAATTCGCGATATCCAAAAGTCCTTAAAAAGAAGAAAAATCTATTCAAAATGTGCTGTTTTGCTGTGATTTTCGGTTTTTTACCGTCTTTGGCCAGCAATTGTTTGCGCTTGCTATAGAGGTCTCCGAGACTACGTGTTTAGTTTCTAAAAAGCGTGGACTGCGATTTGCATCATCTTATGACGCTTTCGCAACGCGCGTTGTATTTGTTTTTATGCGGACGTGCTATACTGGGTTGCCCAAAAAAAGGGGGGCAAATCGATGAGACGACTACGACATGGCACACTTTTGTTAGCGACGCTCGCGTGCGTCGGATTGCTCTCTTGTACCCCAAAAGACGATATGTCTCCAGAAAACGACGTTGCCGTTATACCCCAACGGGGCGCCGATGATCGGGCTTCTTATGAGGTGACGAAAAACGCCGGGAAGCTCAATGAATTTAAGTATTGGAGCACCGTCCAGATCAATATGTTTGGGCAGGCGGACTTTCCGGAATTCTCCGACCCCAATGATAATTTTCAAACGGATCAACTGGCCAACGGCGGTAAAGATATCGGCAGCCTTACGGTTTCCGGAGATGGTCTAAATAAACTTGGCTATTACCGACCTTCAAATTCTTTTGACTATACTTCTTTCTCCACGGGCTCTAACTTAGAGTTTCAGTACACTTTTAATAGCGTCGCCTCCAATGGCGACATGGATGGGTATTCCATTTCCGATTGCACTGACCGTTATTTAAACGGCTTTGATCTTGGCCGCGAGATGGGCAAAGGAGCCTTGCTGGTGCTGAAACGACGTAACGGCGATAGCGCCTGGACGAAGCAATCCATTCCGAATTTTTCCTTAACCAACATCAATTCTGGAACGAAAATTACCTTCGCCCCAAGCGGCGAAGATGTCTTGGCCGGAACTTATTTCCGCTTCGTGGCCGCGTACCAGTATTACCATAACGCAGGAAACTACGGGGTAGTGCGGTACCGACAATATTATGACGCGATGCAGTCGCTTACCGTCTATGTGGCGCGGGGTGGCTTGACCGTGAAATTCGCGACCAGCGAAACTCCGTACCAAACTCATAAAATCGCGCAGCATAATTATGCTTCCCCGTTGGCCACCACAATGGTTCTAGATCAATTCACGGAACAAAATACGCCAGTTTTGTCGTCGTTTTCCATAAGAGGTCAAGCCATTAAAGCCAGTGAAACCTCATTGGAAATCGAAAATAACGTTCCCATCTACGCCCATAACGGTGTCTCGACTTCCCTGGACGTGATTTTGAACAATAATGGTGCAAGCTTCAGCAAAGAATATCCCATCGCATCTTTTGTTGACCCGTTGGCCTTACATAGCGTCCACCCCAACTACAAGACGCCTCTAGAGATGAACCTCGGGGCCATCCATCAAGGCTATGCAGGCATCGATGCTCTTACTCAAGACGATGAGGGAAAGTGGCAGTGGTATAACTTATCCTCGGTATCCGACCTTCGTTATGATCGTTACACGTTTAAAGTATCGACGTTGCAGGCGGGATTATATCCGCTTTTCCGCGCCGTTCACGTGCTCGCTGCAACCCACAATGGCGCCACGTATTTATACGCCACGGTTAGCTATTTCAAAATCATTGTCCTTAACGAAAAGTCCAGTAACTATCGTAGTTTATATTCGGATGGCTCAGGTACGGATTCTTCCATCTCGGCTCTTGCTAGCGCCAGCACTTTAAGCGATGGCTCCGTGGTGTTTGGCTCATTCTCGGTCAACCGTGTCGTTTCCTCTTACCGCGTGGAATATGCCTTCAACGACAACTCATATAAAGAGATACCCGGGATGATCATGACGTTTGATCAGGTGGGGAAATATCGTTTCCGCGTGACCAACAGTTTCAACGAAGTCCAATATACAACTATCTACCTCATGGCCATCGGTGAGGATAACGGTCGTTCTTTATATTTCTCCAAATACGGCAATTTCATGAGCGAGCAGAAGCGCGTCTTTGATCCCAATAGCCGCATCCCTTGTTATGGCAGGGGAAGCGCATTCTACGTCCATGCCGAGGAAGATTGGCCAGGGATTTACGGGAAAATCATGAAAATCTATAGTGATGGAACAGTGGAAACCCTGCAAAACTTCGAGGATTTACATGAACCTTTATCCGGTGTCATCAATGAAACAGGACAATATCGCGTCGAGATTTCTAACGCGAATCCTAGTGCGTCTGGTGAGCGAATCGACTACACCGTCTCGTTCCAAATCGTCGACGAGACGAACTATACGCCAACCTTGAACCATGACCTTCTTTACCAGGGCTACCATATGTCTTCTTTTGTTTCGAAGGTCTATGGCGTCGCTTATAAGACCAAAGGCCCTGGCTCTTTGATTTATGTTTTCCCTTACAGCGAAAGAGGCTATCTTCAGGCCTATGAGCAAGCGCTAGAAATCGAGTCCTTATTCGTGGAAACCGTTGCTGAAGGGCAATATCGTTATCCCACCTATGCGGATAATCCCAAAACCTACACTTCTCGCTTCTCTATATATAAGGATATAGAAGCGAATGCTTACCAACGTATCTCTTCCTTGTTTATCGACGCGAACGAGTATGCGTCTGACGATGCTTACCACGTGGAGGATATCTTGGAACTTGAGTTGCAGGTGGACCGTTATGTCGTTAGCTCAGAGGAAGTCTTCGAATCCTTGGTGGCTGCGCCTGTTTATGTGAATGGCTTCGCCTTTACGCAACTGCGGGAATACGAGTCTTCTAACGTCGTCATGGTCTCTCCTAGCGGGGAACGAATCGAGGTTCCATATGATGTGGTTGTCGACACATTGCTGACCGAATCTGGACGCTACACGGTTCTGGAAACCAATTGGTGCGGGACCTCAACCTACGAGGTGTATTACATCGCTCCAGGAGAAATCGGTGCGACGTTTGAGATGCGCGCCAATCCCAAAAATCCCTTCAAAACCGTTATTTCTCAACAAAACATCGCTGATTTGCAGGCGAATTGTGTTTGCTTTGGAACAATAACAGATGGCTTAGATCCTTATGGCCATGTTGTTGTCGAACTGCCAAACCACGAAACCAAAATATATCTCTATGAGGAGCTTGCAGGTTGTATTCTCGATGTCAACGGCACTTACCATGTCACGGCGATTAACCGTCTTGGCCACCGGTTTAGCTTTGACGTTGTTATTGCAGATGGCCTTGCGGAGGGCGAGTATGCGCCGCACCGCGACCCCAGCAACCCCTTAACTTATGGCATCCCAGGAGGTGGTCAACATGAATAAACGTTTTTCCTCTCGGCTTTGCCTCTTGCTTTCCGCCTCTACGCTTGCGTTAACCTCTTGCTCTTTATTCGAGTCGAGCTCTTCTTCGTTTAGCTTTGATGTTGAGGACTATAGCTTCTCGGGCATAGAAGACCGCAGCCACGCTTCGACCGAGACGCTTTCCAATAGCACGCATGTGTCCCGTGAGCCTTTCTCGACGGAATATCCGGGCGTGTCCTATGAAGATGTGTCTAGACCCTCTCAAAGCATCGAAAGCGAAGAGCCACTCGATCCCTACGAAGAAAGCTCCACTTCCCATTGGAGCGAACCGGAGCGTTCCTCAAGCTCGTCTTCCTCTGGGGCTACCTCTTCTAGTGAAGAAACGTCCTCTCCAACCTACGATCCTTCCTTAAGGCGATTCCCGGTTCTGGATTTGCCCAAAGGCGACGCTGTTTCCGATTATAAAGTCGTGGAGGATGCCGGCTATTATGCTTCCTTCGCGGTAGAGTTAGCGATGGATGAAATCGAAGCCCTTGGTTTTGAAACATTCCATGCTTACGCGGTAATTCCAAACGAAGATGGGACTTCTGCAGAGAAAGTCGTCACCGGAATTGGTTTTACTAACCGCGAAATCTACGCGGTTAGCGAGGATACGGCTATTTATTCTTGCGGCTTCATGCAGGTCCTCAACAAAGACGCAGAAGAATACGTGCTCACCGAAGAAGATGCCGGGAATGGCCTACCTTGTTTCAATACGGATGACGACACTTGCTACATCATCGAGTCGAACATCTTTGTCGATGGCCTTTCGGGTATCTATGAAGGGTATTTCTTCTCGTACAAGCAGACATCCACTTTTGGCATCGAAATCGATGTTCATAAAGCGGTAGGAGAACTCGAAGACTTCGCGGACGAAGACCTCGACCTCTTTGATTTTGATGCGGGGCGTTACCGGTATAAAGCTTCGTTATTCAAACAGAAAACTTTAGACGCCTATACCATTTATGGCGCGCGTTCCAACATCGCTTATCAAAACGCCATCGCCGCGATGGACTATCTGATTCGATTACAAGACGAAAACGGATTCAAGGTCGCTTTGAATAGCATCGTCTTGGTTTCTTATGATTTATTGGCCTCCTTGATGCTTGAACAGCAGCGCCCCAGCATCGGCGGTGTGCTTTTTGACCAACTTAAGACGACTGTCTTAGCGGAAAACCAATATTTCGTCATGGGCGAAGACGGTAAGGTCAAAATCGCTACCGATTATAACTATGCCGCTCAGGGCAGGACGACACAGGGCATCTTAAAGACCATGATGGCCTTAGGCATGCTCGCGGGAGGTTTTGCGACCATTATGCTCACCGGTGGTACGGCCGCCCCTGTGGTCAGCGGCATTATGTTGGCCTCTGGCGCAGCACAGTGCTTATTTGCTGCGGATACCTTGATCTCCGCCATGCAGGAATTTGTCTATGCCGGCCAAGGCAATGTCGTCGACGAATCCGACGGCGTCATCTTAGCATTGATGAAAAAGGCCTTCGGTGACGCAGCGGGCGAAGCCCTATATTTCGCGACGACCCTTGTTTTATCCGTCGGCAATACGTTCTTGGGCCCTGTTCAAACCGTGATGAACACGGCTTCTTCCATGGGGCTTAGCGTTTTTCAAACGGTCATTCGCGTGACTCGCGCGGTAGCGGTGCACGCCGTAAAGCTAGCCTTAACTGCAGGCGCGGCGAAGTTTGCTAACGATATCGTCGACAAAGCCTTGACCGCGATCGGCGTCGACGAGAATTGGCGGAAAATCATCGGCTTAGGTACCGCGGCCGTGGTCGGCACGCTGGTCTATAAGGGCTTAGACCGCCTGGATTGGGCGTTTAATATCTCCGGGTTCTCTGGCGTCAGCCGCGTTCCTGTCACGGAATCTGGTTCTTCCGTGAGCAAACAAACCTACAAAGAGACGGAATACGGAGAATATGCGAAAGAACTTTATAAAGAGCCTATGTCCAGCGCGAAAAACGCCTCTTTGCGGCGTTTAGTGGGGCATATGGGCAACGAGCAAAAGATTCAAACCCCGGTGAAAGTCCGTACCATCTATGAATCCAATCCCGAGCTTGTCTATGGCATGCCTTTAGGCCGCAAGAAAAAGTTAGTCCGCGAGCTTAGCGACAATTCCGTCGCCGGTTTCTATGATCCTGAAAGCCGTGTCATCTACATCGATTCAGGCATCGTGGAAAACGATGGCTTAAAGACGTTGCGCACCATCGCCCATTTGATGCGTCATGTTTATCAACTCGAAAATGCTGATTTCTTCTCCCCGATGATGGAGGCGTTAACAGAAGACAACTACGCCGATCCGACGAATACCTACAGCTATCTCACCAACATTGCGGAAATCGACGCTGAGAACTACGCGGACTATATCCAGAAACGGGCCATGCATGCCTTAGAAGAAATGAGTGAGAATCCGGATATCGAAGATGTGGAGAATATCTTCTCCTTTACCGATCCGGATAGCTATCGCGAAGGAGGCGCCCAATGAAAAAGAACGCATTTTTGGGAATTTCCATCGCGATTTGCACCGTTTTCTCGTATTTTTCCGCTTCTTGTTCAGGCCCAGTCCATACCCATGAACTGGAAGAAGTGATTGTCAAACAGCCTACCTGTACCGAGCCTGGCAGCGCTTATGTCCGCTGCAAAGACGGTGACTTTAAGTCCGCTGTCCGCATCTTGCCGGCCTTCGGTCACGAATATCATACCCAGACCATTTTGCCGACCTGCTTGGAAGAGGGGTACGACATCCGTTATTGCGTGTACTGCGGCGACGTCGCGGAACGTAGCAACATCGTGCCTGCCTTGGGCCATGATTTCCACGTCTATACCATCGAAGCGACTTGCACCCATGCAGGGCACATCGAATCCTACTGCTCGCGGTGCGGCGTCGATGAATATGATCCGCGCGAAATCGCCCAAAAAGAACATAACTATGTTTTAGACCATTGGATCGAACCAACCTGCGAGCTTGATGGTTATGAGGTCTTAAAGTGCGAGGATTGCGGTAAGGAGATCCTAGGGCAACGGAAAGAAAAACTAGGCCACAATTATGTGTTTGACCATAACGAAGAGCCTTCCTGTGACCACATCGGTCACGAGATCCTTGCGTGCACACGCTGTGGCAAAAAGCGGCAGGGGATGCACATCGATAGAACGCCACATCAATTCAAACTGGACCATACTGTCGAAGCAACCTGCATCGATGAGGGTTTTGAAGTCCTCAAATGTGCGGTATGCGGCGAGAAAGCCATGGGCAAGGTCTTCGATCCTTTAGGACATGATCTACATCACGTCCACAACGATCCAAACTGCACCGAACCCGGGCTTGACGTGGACGTATGCTCACGCTGTGACTATGAAGAAAATCGGGCCATCCTTGCTCCTTTAGGACATGACTTGGTCCACCACGAGGGAAAAGAAGCCACGTGCACGGAAGAAGGCTTTGCCGATTATGATTCCTGCACGCGCTGCGACTATTCCACATACTGCCACCAAAACCCGCTCGGGCACCATTTCGTCGTATATCTCCATCCTGCGACGTGTACAGAACCCGGTTATACCGAATCCATTTGCTCCTATTGTGGGCAAAAGACTTCCCGCGCCCCCATTGCCGCGCTTGGCCATGACCTCGTTCACGTGGAAGGAAAGCCTGCAACTTGCGATCACGAAGGCCATGAAGCCTACGATTATTGTTCCCGCTGCGACTATTCCACCTATCAACGTATCGCCCCGCTAAATCAGGAACACCGTTACGTTGAAACCGTTATTGAACCAACGACATCTCACGATGGCTATACCTTACATGCCTGCGAGATTTGCGGGGATTCTTATAAAGATCATTATGTTCCGTCGATTGAGCCTTTCCGCAATTATGACTCCGAAAAGGCCAGTTCTGCAGGGTTATATAATGGGAGCAAGGTCATATCCCACCGTGACGACGACTTCTATTACTTCATGTTGTATCAAGGGCACGTCGAGGATTTCCTGCTTCATGATTTCGTGCGCTTCACCTATGACGATTCCATGGCTCGCTTCTCTTCTTATCCTAAGGCCACCCGCGCGGCCAAGCCGATGGATGTCTTAGATACCTTTGAACGGAACAAGGTCATTCTTAATAAGGACGTGGCCTCATCCTTATGTGCCCAAATTGGCTTTGGGGATAAAGCCAACATGAACATCCTTTATGACACGGACAATATCATCAACAATCCGATTGTCGATCTCATTCAGCCAACCTCGATCCGCCCACTGGAACTGACTGATGCGAATCTGAATGGTTTAACCCGATCGATTAACGCGTTGACCAGTTCCTATGTCCCTGGTGAAAACTTAGGCCAATATACCTCCGGAGTTTCCTATTCCTACCAAGCCTCTGCGTCGGCGGATTTATATGTCGGCGTGGGCTATGACATCAAGAACAACACCCTCTATTACCGTAACTACACGGTTTTATCGGGATTGACGGAGAAACTTTTCGCCTCCCATGGAAGCGGCGCTCCGATGGCGCGAGAATCCATTCCTGTGGCATCGGCAGCTTCCGCAAGACTTCTTAAGCCTTCTTCTTATCAGACAAATCACCCGTTGAGGAGCACGTCCGCGGAGTGGGACATCACCAACGGCGGTGTCGGCCATAGTATTCTGAATATGGGCAGCTATGGGTATCGACTGAAAATCAATAATTTTGATGAACTCTACGATGGTGGCTATGACATGGTGAAAATTGAAGCCAGTTGGGGCTTCCATAGCGGCGGTTGGTCTTTAATCTGGGATCATCGTTCCAATGTGGAATTTGAAATCACCGACTACGACATCACTTCCTCATTCCAGAATTTTGGAGAGTTCAGTGAAACCGGCGTCATCCATCGTTGTTCCGTCTACAAGGTGGCTTCATTGCTATCTGGCGGGAAAGGGGTTGGCTTACACTTTGTCACCCGCGGCACCTACGCGATTGATGTTTATGACGTCCGCGTCAAAGTGACGTTCTTTAATACCAATGCCGCCAAAGAAGGGGCATACGCCGGCACCAATGTCGCCGATTATCGTTAAACCGCCGCAAAAACCGCTTTAAATTTATATAATTTTTCCAATTTGCAGGGATTTTAGTCATACAAATTAGTTATAATTGTCCATTTTCGTGCCTATTTTGACGCGACAAAGTAGATTTTCCCTTTTCGATTGCGGCGAAAATGGTAAAGTAAAATCCATGGCAAAACTTCTTTATCAAGGACACGCGTCTTTACGCATTACCTCCGACGCGGGCAAGGTCTGTTATGTGGACCCATTCGCAGGGGAGGGCTATGTCCCGAAGGCGGATTTAGTCTTAGTTACCCACGAGCATTACGACCATAACGCGATTCATCTTGTCCCTATGGGGCATCGCACGATCGTCGTCCATAGCAAGGATGCTTTCTGCGACGGCATCTACCGCGACTTCGACTATTTTGGATTTAAGGTTCGAGCTGTCCCCGCGGGCAACGCGAACCATAACCCGCAGGAGTGCGTGGGCTTTATCGTCGATGTCGATGGCGTCCGCATTTATGTCGCGGGCGACACGAGTTATATGCCCTTTATGGACCGCCTCGAGTCCCAAAATATTGACTATGCCTTGTTACCCATCGACGGCGTCTTCAATATGGGACCCGAAGAAGCGACCAACGTTGCCAATATCATCAAGCCCAAACACTTGATTCCCTATCACATGAAGCCCGGGATGCTTTTTGATATCAAGCAAGACATGAAGGTCTCCTATGAAAAGACCATGTTGGTCCGCCCTGGAGACGAAATCCCCCTCGGTCACGTAGACTAATTCCCTTGACACATCTTATAAGATAATGGGGTATGGTCATTTTCGCGTCTGGAAGAACCGATATCCCCGCCTTTTACAGCGAATGGTTCCTAAACCGTTACCAGGAAGGCTACGTGGA
>JAGAHY010000100.1 GCA_017626815.1 Bacilli bacterium
GAGGTGGCCAAATGCCTTGGCGAAGACCCAGACTGCGTCTTTAAGACACTGATTTGCGAGAACCAAGCCCATGAATATTTCGTCTTTGACATCCCTGTGAACCACGAGCTGAATCTCAAGAAAGCGGCGAAGGCATGTCATAGCAAATCCATCGAGCTCATCCCGTTGAAGAAACTTTTGCCGTTGACGGGCTATGTCCATGGGGGCTGCTCGCCGATTGGGCTAAAGAAACCTTTCCCCGTCTATATTGATGAAACCGCCCAACTATTCGATACGATGTTCATCTCCGCGGGGAAACGGGGGTATCAGGTAGAATTAAGTCCCTTTGATTTACAAGATTATGTCCATGGGACGTTCATCGATTTAATCCAATAAGATTATGGTTTCCGGCGCGAGCAAAAAAGAACAAGAGCTATTGCTGAAGATGGGCATCGTCAATAACGAAGATGTCCTTCGTCACTTGCCTCGTCGTTATGATGACTTTTCGTTGACGCCGAAAGAGAAAATCTATGCCTTTCAGAACGGGGAGAAGGGGGTCTTCTATGGCCGGCTTTCTTCGGGGATTCGGCAGTTCCGCTTTACGTCCGCGAGCAAATCGACGTTTTATTTTCGGACCTCTTATGGGATCGATGTTTTTTTCACGGCCTGGAACCGGACGTTTCTCAATAAGGTGATTTTACCCGACGAGGACTATACCCTGCAGGGAAGTTACGACGAGAAGAACCATACGTTTAATCTCTTAAGCGTCAAACGTGGGGATGTGGAACAGCAATATATTCCCGTCTATTCCTTACCTGATGGGTATCCGGAGCATCGTTTTATCCATTTGGTGAAATATAGTTTGGAACTAGATATCCCCAATATCTTGCCCGAACGTCTGCATGAGAAATATCTTTTGCCTTCGCGGAAGGAAGCCTTTCGCCTTTGCCATTTCCCCAAAGGCGCGGACGATATCAAAAAGGGATATCGGTATTTCAAATATGAGGAGGCATTGCTTTTTAGTCTGCGGAACCTCCTCATCAAGCAAGAGAACCAATCCATCATCAAAACTAGTCCCGCGAAAGTTAACATAGAGGCATTAAACCAGTTTCTTTCCTCTTTGCCTTATGAACTGACCAGCGACCAAAAGACGGCTCTAAAAGAAGGTATCGCCGACATGGACGCCCCTCAGGTCATGAACCGTTTGCTACAAGGCGATGTCGGCACGGGTAAGACGCTTGTGGCGGCGGCACTTATGTATGCCAACTTCACGCGCTTCCACCAAAGCGCTTTGATGGCCCCCACGGAGGCGCTAGCCAAGCAACACGCGAAGACATTAGAGAAATTCTACCAAGGGAAATTGCGCGTCGTATTGTTACTAGGTTCCACCCCGTTAAAACAACGGAAAGAGATTCTTTCCTCCATCAAGGACGGGACGGCGGATGTCATCGTCGGGACCCATGCTTTGTTCTCTAAGGATGTCGTCTATGCTTCATTAGGTTTAGTCATTATCGATGAGCAACATAAGTTTGGGGTCAACCAACGCATTGCTTTGCTGGGCAAAGGCGCGGAAAGCGATTTGCTGCTGATGTCGGCTACTCCGATTCCAAGAACCTTAGCCTTATCTTTATATGGAGATATGGATGTCTCGACGTTAGAGATATTCCCCGCGGCCAAACGCGAGGTGAAGACGCTTTTATTGCGGCCTAAGGACCCCAAGATCAAAAGGGCGATTGAAGGAGCGTTAAAAAGCGACTCCC
>JAGAHY010000101.1 GCA_017626815.1 Bacilli bacterium
CAAGGATGGCTGCGCGGCCACGTGCGGCTATCGGGTTTTGGATGTTATCAGGTGTTGAAATTTTAACCAAGAATAAGCCGCGGTTCGGGGGAACACATGAGATTAGCCAAATGGCTATTATCCCTGATTTCCCCCGAATCGCTTGGCTTGGGGGTACTAAGTGCTCTCTTTGTCTGCTTACATCGGGTTTGGCTCAATAATCTCCAAAGTGATTGCGTACGTTATTACGTTCGTACAGAATTTCAGTGAGAAGGAGGAAAGCCAATGCCCATCACCAATGTTACCGCTTTGCGGAAAAACCTATATGGGACCGTCGAGAATGTTGCTCAGTACAACGAAACCGTGACCGTCACCTCAAAATCCGGTAATGTCGTCATCCTCTCGGAGTCCGAATACAATTCCATGATTGAGACTCTTTATCTCATGTCCGCGCCGGGAGTATACAAGGAACTGATGAAGGCCAAGACCGCCGATGTCTCCGAATATGAGGACTACGATCCCGACGAGGAGTGGTGAGATGTGGTCGGTCAAGCTCAGCGAAAGGGCGGTCAAGGATAAAGCGCTGCTAAAAGGCGCCGGATTGGATGCCACGGTAAAGCAACTCCTTGGCGTCCTCATGTCAAACCCGTTCCAGAGCCCTCCCTCCTACGAAAAGCTGGTTGGAGATCTCTCCGGTTTCTATTCTCGGCGAATCAATAGGCAACACCGTTTGGTCTACCGCGTTGATGAATCCCATCTCACCGTCTGCGTCGAATCGATGTGGTCACATGACGAGAGGTGATTATTACGCCGTCTATAACCGCTGGAAATTCGGCTTCAAGACGTTGTCGTTCTTGTTTTCTGCTAACATAAATGACTATCTCCCTGATTTCCCCTGAATCGCTTGGCTTGGGGTACTAAGTGCTCTTTTTGCCTGCTGGCATCGGGTTTGGCTCCGCGGACATAGAAAGAAAAGACTGTCCCGATCAGGAATCCTTGGTGAGGGTGTCGGCTTACGGAAACGGCGATGAAGTCCGCTGGTTCCCAAAAGAGTGTGAGCCATAATCAAAATGCCTCAAATTCTTCCGTTTACCAACGCATGGCCGATACGCTTGTGCCGGATGTTTTATTCGACGGAAGATTCGCGCTTGGTACATTTCTCTATAAACACGGATAATATGGGTGAAATATAGGTCGATAGAAACCATGATTACATTGGAGAGCTTCAAAAAGTTGTACGCGTTCCTTGATGGCGAACCCGAGTTTAAGATTTCCATAAGGGGAACGTCTCAGGAATACATGATCATCAAGTGTGGCGACGGGGCTGATTTTCTTCGATGTGGGAACGACACCCCTTTACCGATGAAGAAGTACGGCAGCCTCGAGGAACTATTAGCCTCTTCCGATATCGACGGAATATGTCTTTCCAAAGAATGGGGCTACATTGAGGACATCATCGTTAACGGCGGATTAAGCGCGACTGATGATTTCGAGGAATTATGTGAGACCACGGGCCTTCGCCTTGAGGAAACGACGCAGGAATTCAAGCGGCGGTGGGACGCACTAACCTTATACTTAGGGGAAGACTTTTATTCTTACTTCGGCCCCATCGTCGAACTTCTTGGCGAGGACATAAAAGACTATGATTTCCTGTTCGTTTCCTGCGATTGTCCTAGTTACGATCCCGCGATGGATGACATCAACCAGCGGAGCTGGGAAGAAAAACTAGTCATCGACGGGGAGAGGCTACGCGACATCATCCGCGCGCAAAAAGCGGACACGCAGTTCAACGCCGGCGCCGTGCTGGCGTATAAAAAAGACAGCCCCATCGACTATGAGCCCCATGGTTTGGATATGCTTTATGGGGACGGCTTCTATGAGGAAATGCTATCGCTATTCCAAAATCCTGACGTCACCTTCATCTTCTTGCCGTTTGACAGCAGTTTCACAGACTTTTGGTGCAAAAACAAGGCGATCAGCCATCGTTTCCTCCAACGGTATCCTTTGGCGATGAAATCGTTTGGGCGCCGTGAGCATGGGCTTCCTGCCTTTTCCATGTGGTTTCGGCCAAAACATCCGATAAAGAAGGGACTATTTGGCGAGGTCCTCTTCAGTGAAGAGAAGGAATCCCTATCCATCACCTTGGAACGGTGCGCCGACTATGACGTGATCGCCTTGCGCATGCCGTTATTCCTCTATTGCGTCTACGCCACCCATGAGCATTCTTTCTATGAGTATTCCCGCTTTAAAGAATACTGCAACCGACTCCTCGATGACTGGGAGACGGCGCAACACTTCGATGAATTATGCGATAAGATAACGCAATACCCTCAGCATGGACTTTCCGTATTGGGCGAAGAATACCGTTGCCCAAAATGCGGAAAGGAATGGACCTATTGCTGCGGGTCTTGGCAGTGCAGGAGCTGTGGGCATGGTGCGGCTACCACTTGGAGCCCCGGCCTAATTATGGATTCGGGCCCTTATACCGTCGAATACCGGAACGCCGAAAAGCTGACCCGTAATGAATGCAGCGTGATTGCTTCGTTAACCGGGCTAAATTACTTGCAGATACAAGATGCGCTTCGGGAGGGCCCTCTTGTTCTCTCGCAAGGGGATGCGATACGCACGCGGCAAGTCCTGCTAATCCTTCAGGAAAAAGGCGATGCTTTCACTTGCTCCCCTGATTTCCCATACGATATCAACGACCCTCTTTACGGGTGAGCGTACAAGACAAGTGCAACGATGAATGATTTTCCCTTGAAAAAGTGGCAAGATTGATGTTATTTTCCCTTGAAAAAGTGGCAAGTATGGCAAAGAGGGGCGGACCAAGGCCGCGAAGGAGGTGCTGACCAACCCTTCTTATCCCGTGGGCCAACTCCTCAAGCTGACCGCCCAGAACCTGGGACGCGCCGGGAATATCCTTACGGTACCTTATTATTTGGCCTTTTACGCCTTGTCGAAGTAACCGTTTTCGGATAAGCACGGAAAAAGCATTAATCGCTTGTTTTCGGCGGCCTGGTTTCGTTTATCCTCTCGCTTTCTAGAAGCGCCTTAGCGGAACCAATAATTACCTAAATTTTATTCTCCACTTATTCTCCACTTTATTACCCACTTTATTCTCCTCCATCTTCTGAAATCGCCTCGACGGAGGTGACCATGGATCCCTTCTGTTGTGCCTTGCGGCGGGTGTTCTTGGCCTTTGGATTCCAAGAGACAGTAGAAGAACTGCCTTGGACGTAGTGCCTGTATTGGGCCGCACATGTGCGAGGCTGGCGTGTCATCGATGTCACGCCAAGTCAGGCCGCGTTTTGGAATTAGACAACGTTTCCGTGGCGACGGCGGCGGTTTTGTTTTGGAAGGCGAAGCCATAAAGCAAGATTTTGGAACAGTCGGCTTTCCTTAGCCACTCGGTGTAATCTTTCTTTTTGATTTGCTCTATCGCGCCCAAGGATAGATTCTGGAGTCTGGCTTTGCTTAACTGGGCTTTGGACTTAGAACGTTTGACTTCGATGACGATGCCGATGGAGGAAGGGGATTTGGGAATCAAAATGATGTCGCATCTTCCGGTGCCCGAGGCGACTTCGTTTTTCACGATATACTCGTCGAACAAGACGGCGAGCATGCCCGTGATGGCGTTATGGTAGTTGCGTTCGTCTTGAAGGTCATAATAAGAAAGCGCGGATAAGAGATATTCTTCCAAGATGGACTTGATACGCTCGGCGTCGCCCTCGCTTAGCGCCGATTTGAACGCTTCGGCCAAAGACAACGTGGCGGTATCGACTTCCTTGCCGATGACCTCGGTTTTGAAGACCCCGTATATTTCTTTGTTGGGAATGGCGTAGGAATAGAGGTCTTCCAGGTAATTCTCGGGGTCCGCTTTGAGGGATAGATATCCGGTGGCCGCCAAAAAGGAAAGAGATAGCCCTTCACCTTGGCCGAGGTCTCGATAACTTAAGGAGGAATAAAAGGGGGATTTCTTGGTTTCGTTATTCAGGAAATCCAATAACGAAGAACGGGATCCATCAGAATGAATGACGCGTCGGAGAAGGGCATTTTCGCCGGTGTTGGCCCAATAGGCCCTCAGTTTCCTTTCGCTGACGAAGCTTAGGACGGACCAAGGGTTGGCGATCTCTTCCCCATCAGGTAACGCGTAACCGCCATAATAGGACCACAACTGGTCGAGGCTAAGATGAATCTCGTAATAATCAAGCATCGCCTGGACTTCCTCCCGGCTAAAGCCGAAATACGGCGCGAGGAAGCGGCTGGAGATGCAGGACACGACAAGGTTATTTAGTCCCGAGAACAAGGACTCCTTGCTGACTTGGAGGACGCCGGTAATCAATGCGAAATAGAGATGGCTATTCCCTTTGAAGGCGTCTCCGTAAAAGGATTTAAAGAAGGTGATAATTTCTTCGTAGAACCCGTTTTGGTAAGCGGATTCGATTGGAGCGCCATATTCATCCAATAAAAGGATGACCTTTTGGCCGTAATGTTGTTCGAGGTAGCGGCAGAGCCGTTCTAGCGCGGAGATGAATAATGCCTCGTCGCCACAATGCGTGGCCAACTCTTGATATTCCTGCCGTTCTATGGGAGATAATTTCTCGCTTGTTGCGAGTTCTGGGTAATTACGGTAGAGCGTAATGACGCGGTCTTTGACGCGGGAAAGCAAAAGTGAGGGCGTATGGGCCTCGATGCCTTTCATGTTTAAGTGGATGACGGGATAGGCGTTCCTTTTGCTTAAGACATATTCGCCGCAATCTTGGATTTTTTTATCCTGAAACAAGGAGGCGGAATCTTTTTTAATGTCGAAATAATAATCGACCATGGATAGCGCGAGGCTTTTGCCAAAGCGGCGCGGACGGGTGATTAATATGGACTTTTCTTCGCCTTGAGTAATGATGTCGTTGATCAACAAAGTTTTATCGACATAGTATTTTCTGGCTGCGCCACCAAAATCGTCGACACCAAGAGGTAAAGCAAGTTTTGGCATATTGGTGTCCTCCTAGGGAAAATTATAAGGCTCGTCAACGGAAAAACCAACGAAAAACCAACGAAAAACCAAAACCAAAAAGAAAAAAACCAAAACGCGAAAGAAAAAGACCAAAATCGGAAAAGAAAAAACCAACGAAAAACCAAACTGGAGAAAACGCGCCCGCCGCGCCCGTTTTCTCGCTAGCCAAATCCGGGGGACATTTCCGCTGACATTTTCGCCATCATCGAAACGTCGCAGCGACACACCATACGCGCGGTCAATATCGCATTGTTGAAAAGGAACTACCTCATTGGGAAGAGAATCGACGAGGAGATATTGTCCACGAGGTCAGAGGATTACGGAAAGTCGATAATCAAGAATCTATCGGAGTTTTTGACCGAAAAATACGGAAATGGATTCGACAAGTCGAGCCTTTATACTTACGTTTGATCCTATCGTTTTTTCCCAGACATTTTCCAAACATCGTCTGGAAAATCTTTCCTTTCTTGGTCTCATTATGTGCTGCTTACCCGCGTCGACAGCGATCTTGCGCGCCCTTACTATGAGAAGGAGGACCTCGCCTCTAGCTGGAGCGTCCGCGACTTGCAAAGGGCGATCCATAGCCAGTATTACGAAAGGCTGCTTTCCACCCAAGGTGGCGACCTTCCCGCGTTGCCCCATGGAATCGCTACTTCCCGAACATTTTCGACTCGCTGAGTCCAAAATCTTTGCTTTCGTGGACTCATTATCACGTTCTTATCCGCGTCGACAGCGATCTTGACCTCTGGCTTCAACTCGAATGACGGGCAAATATCCGAGCCGGAACGGCTTTCTAGGGCCAAACTTAATCCTACCGTGGCTCAGTTCTCCTTTGGTTTTGTAATAAAGTTTTATCCGGTCCAATGGTCTGAATTCAAAGAACCCTCGTTTCGGACGAGGAACCAGTATGGACGAAGTATTGTCCGCCTTCCATTTTTCCAAGGCGTTGTCAGAAATAGGATTCGTCCTTTGAGGTGTCGGCCTCAGGGGCGACCAAAACCATGCCCAACGCATAGATGGGGCAACTTCGATCTCGGGAATCGTAGTCCCCGCTTTCGCAAGGAAGATTTGGAGTGTTCGCTTCTTCTCCGCCGTAAAACAAAAGCCGGATCTTTTCCGGCCCTTCGGTGGACCCCGAGAGGGATTAACCCTCCCGCCTCCACATATATTATAGACAAAAACCCGCTAAACAAACGGGTGAGACTATCTTGTAAATAAGACTATCTGCGAGCGACTCATGATACCTCGCTCCGCCACCGACCCACCGCATTTGCCCCATAAGCGAAAAGGGCCGCCCCGCAAAAGGCCGTTACTTTAGATCAAGAACGTGTTTTCTTTCTGCATCAAATGAGGGCAAACACCCTAAAGCACCGAAAAACAAAACCCAGCGCGCGAATCCAACC
>JAGAHY010000102.1 GCA_017626815.1 Bacilli bacterium
AGTGAAAGATCGTCCCGATGGCAAATTAGTCCTCGTCACCGCCATCACGCCCACCAAGGCGGGTGAGGGAAAAACGACTTCTTCCATCGCCCTTACCGAGGGCATGGCGAAGATTGGCCAGGAATCGTTGCTTTGCCTCCGTGAGCCTTCCTTAGGCCCTGTTTTCGGTATCAAAGGCGGCGCTACTGGCGGCGGACTTGCCTCGGTCGCTCCTAGTGAAGACATCAATCTGCACTTCACTGGCGACATGCATGCGTTGACCTCCTCCATTAATTTGATTTCCGCGATCATTGATAACTCCATCTATCAAGGAAACCCCTTGCGCATCGACCCAAGCCGCGTCATGTGGAAGAGGGCCATGGACATGAATGACCGCGCCTTGCGCAACATCACCGTTGCCCAGGGCGATCCGAAGGCGACCCCTAGAGACGATAACTTCGTCATCACCGTCGCCAGCGAACTCATGGCCATCCTTTGCCTCGCCACAAGCGAGCAGGATTTCATCGACCGCGTCAACGAGATCCTCGTCGCCTATGACTTGGATGGTAAACCTCTTTACCTCAAGGATTTGCGCATCTCCCATGCCATCCAAAAGCTCATGCGCGAAGCCTTGAAACCCAACCTTGTCCAAACCTTGGAGAACAACCCCGTCTTGATCCATGGCGGGCCTTTTGCCAACATCGCCCATGGCTGCAATTCCTTATTGGCTACGCGTCTAGCGCTGAAGCTCTCCCCGATTGTCATCACCGAGGCTGGCTTCGCCGCGGATTTAGGCGCGGAGAAGTTCTTAGATATTGCTTCTTCCGTCGGCGGTTTGCATCCCGACTGCGCCGTCTTAGTCGCTACTATCCGTGCCTTGAAGATGCATGGCGGCCAGGCTTTTGAAGAGCTCACGGCGAAGAACTGCGAGGCTCTAGAAAAAGGTTTGGAAAACCTCAAGACTCACTATGAGAACCTTTCCCAATATGGTTTACCGGTCGTCGTGGCCATCAACCATTTCGCCAGCGATGACCCGGAAGAAGTCGCCTTGCTTGAAGAATACTGCAAGAAAAACGGCTACCCCGTCGCGTTCCTAGACGGCTTTATCAAAGGCGGCGAAGGCTCGAAAGACTTGGCAAAATTGGTATTGGAGACCTTGAACACGAAGCCTTCCCACTATGCTCCGTTATATGACCGCAAGCAGCCTGTCAAAGAGAAAATAGAGGCGATTTGCAAGAAAATCTACCGTGCTGGTGATGTTGAGTATACCGAGAAAGCCTTAGAACAAATCCGCCAGTATGAGGAGCTTGGCTATGACGATTCCTATATCTGCATCGCTAAGACTCCGCAGTCATTGACCGATGACCCGAAGGTCCTCGGCGCCCCCAAGGGCTTCACCATCCATATCCGCGAAGTCAACCTTTCCGCTGGTGCGCGGTTCATCATTCCGCTCACCGGTTCGATCTTGACGATGCCGGGCCTTCCTAAGGTTCCTGCCGCGGTCAAGATGGAGGATATGCCCGCGTGACAATCCCCCAATACGATCTCTACGATGAAGTAGAGATGAAGCGTCCCCATCCCTGTTTCGCTAGGAGCAAGACGTTCCAAATCGTCCGTGTCGGGGCCGATATTAAAATCATGTGCCTCGGATGTGGCAATGTGATGATGATCGACCGCGACAAATTCAACGGTAAGATTAAAAAAGTCATCGCTCATCACGATAAGCCCCTCGTTCCTGGGAAAGGGGAATAAGCCACTTACCACCAACCGTGTCATAATCTGGCACGGTTTTTAAATTGGTTTGTCCATTTTGGAATTTCCGGCATATAGGTTAAGTAGGAGGAGTGTTTCCTATGATTCTTCTATATGCCAAAAACATCTGCAAAAGGTATCCGACGTCCGGGGGATATTTTTATGCTTTGAACAAGTGTACCTTGGCTTTTTCTGATAAGGGCCTAGTTGCCATCAAAGGGAAATCCGGTTCTGGGAAATCGACGTTATTGAATTTGCTTTGCGGCATCGAGAAGAAAGATGAGGGCAGGATTCTTTTTCGCGGCGAGGATGTCACCAAACGAAAGCATCCTTTATTGGGCAATGAAGCCTCGATGATCTTTCAACACTATAACCTAATCGAAGGGGAAAGCGTCCTTTATAACGTCTCTTTGCCATTATTGATGAGAGGAAAGGGAAAGAAGAAAGCCCGAGATCTCGTAAAACACTTCGGACTAGGAAAACTGCTGAACCACGATGTCCGTTTTCTCTCTGGCGGCGAGAAGCAGCGCGTCGCCATTTGTCGCGCCCTAGCGACCGATCCCGCGTTGATTTTCGCTGATGAGCCAACGGGTGCCTTAGACGAAAAAAGCTCGGTGATTGTCATGGAGACGCTAAAAGACATTTCCAAGAAGAAACTGGTCATTATGGTTTCGCATAATCAGGAACTAATCCATTCTTACGCGGACCGCGTCATTGAGATCATCGATGGGAAAATCGTCGCAGATTCCGGACCAATTTCAGAACGAAAGTTTCAGAAAAATGACTCGAAATACCCTCATCGAAGTGCA
>JAGAHY010000103.1 GCA_017626815.1 Bacilli bacterium
CTAGGCGAATAGAATCCTCGCTTATGAAGGTGGGGTTTTCTGCCACATTCACGGTAAAAAAGAAACTGGTTTTGCAGAGAAATCCCCGATTTTCTTGGCTTGAAAGAAAGAAATCAAAACCGACTGAGGTACGACCACGGATTTCGAGAAAATAAGGGGAAGGAAAGGGATAAAAAGGAAAACGTCTTCGTTTTGACTGAGATTTCAATGACTGAAACCGATGAGTTAATGGACCAAAAATAACAAGATTCCCGCGGGCCATCTCGATAGCAGTTACTCCATATATAGATAAATAAGGTATATAGGAAACGGGGTGCTATAATTAAGCACACCCATCCCATGAGATCCAAGCACCGGAGAGCTTCACGCATCATCCCTCTGCCGACCGCGGAAGAGTTTGACGAGGCGGTGTCGTTGCTTTTCTCTTTGCCTCAAGAGAAGTATTACCAACCCATTCGTTCTCGAACCTGCGACAAAAGAGTGCTGGAACTCTTAGAAAAAGACCAAATCCACGTTTATGGGGACTTAGGTGGTTTGACCTATGCCCATGTCCGTTCATTGCCGGGATGCGACGATGGTTGCATTCGGGAGATCTACGCCTTGCTTTATGCCGTCGCGGGTAAGGTTCCGCCGAGGCAAAAGGTCGTAAAGCCCGCGCCGAAGCCGTTAGTGAAATCGAACCCGTTACCCATGGATGGTCACCCTCTCATTTTCCGTTCCGAATACGGGGCAATATCCCTAGAAGCGGACCTGATGGGAAAACCTTTGCCCTTGTGCTTATTGGACTCGGGCACGCAGAAAGTTCTTGAACGCGCGGAAATAAGCACGTTTGGGGACCTTTACCGCGTCGGTCTTAATGAGTTCCTTCACGCGCCTGGCATTGGACCGGCTAAAGCCACAGCTTTCATCCGAGCGATCAAACCCTATGAAGGCAAACATGCCGCGGATGTTTTGGAGAAAGGCCGCTTACGGTGCGCGCCCATCATCTCCGTTTATAGAGAACAGTTAGAATGCTTAGGTCCCGAAGATTTGGTATTTCTCGAAGAAGACGTACCCGCTTTTAACGCGGTCTTGGAGAAAACTACAGCCGCGTTAAAAATGGCGCTTGAGGAAATGCCATACTTCACGGGCAGGAGGAAGATTCTTTTCTGGAGGCGTTATTTCGAGGAACCTAAAGTCAGCTATTACGTGACCGCCTCCCCGCTGAATCTACCGATAGAAGAAGCGAAAGATATGACGAAACGCGGGTTGGATATCTATGTCGACGTTTTCGTCGGCGCTGGCGTTCTCGCGGATCCTGACTCAAATTTAGAACCATTTTATGACGCGATCGAAAGTCTTTCTGTTGACCGTATCTTAGCCTTCCTGAGATATGTGAAATATCAAAAAAGTCTGGAATATGCATTGATTTCCCGTGCTTTTGACCGTTCGATGCGCTCAGCTTTCGAATCCTTGTCCAAACAAGCTTACGCCTTGGAGCATCCGGGAGCGACCGACGTCAGTAAGGACGAAACGGCGGAAGAACCGCCTAAGCCAAGGACGCCAGCAGTCGCTGAGTATGAGGAAGACGATGGCTATTCGGATGAGGAATGCCGCGTCTTTCTGGCGGCCATCGACTTATGCGAATGCCCGCCCAAGCCCCGTGGCGTTCCGACTCTTGATACCATTTGCGCCTACCTTTGGGGCGCGATGGAATCTCCACTAGAGAAGAAATACAAAGAAAGACCTTGCTATGGCCAATTGGCGGATCAATCTAGGCAAGTCATCGTGGATGCGATGGAACGCTTTGTGACTATGGGACTTTTTGAGAAAAAGAGCACCCGTGACGGCAGGCCTTATTTTCTGCCAAATTGGAATGCCATCGATGGCAGCGGGCTTTTATTATGCTTTTCACGTAGGGTGATAACGCCTTCTTTCAGCTTTACTTCTTGATGGCTTAGCCATAAAGGCTTGAAAACGATAATCGCATGGTTGCTAAGCCATGCTTTTTTGTTCTATTGCCTTCCACGGTATGACGAACAAAATGCGGAAACGCCGCCTCATCGATGATTACGACTCCCGCCAAAATGAAGGAAACATAATTTCATCTTGCTATGGGTTGTTACGCGATGATAGGAAAACGATACTTTCCGAAAAAATGTAGAATTCTACAAAAAACGGGAATCGATGATTCACATCGTTTTCGCTTTGGTGGTTCGAAGGCCTCCTTTGTTTTTGGCGTGAACCATGTCCATCGTAACGGACGGAGCTAGGATGGTAGCCTCCCTTATGGATGACCATATAAGGGAGTGAGACATGGACCTTAAAAGAATTGGCATATGTGCCTCTTTGCCCTCGGCCGTTCTTCCCGATACCACCCGTCAAAATAGATCCGCGCACCTTCAAGGGCTGCCCTTGTCTACATTCGATTCAGCTCCCGGAACCCATGGACGAATGGGGGTGATTCTATCGACGGGATTGTTGATGATGGGGGCTAATGACGGGGTTCTTCAACCCGACGGACCATGGTTCCCTGCGCACCTCGTCGACACCTTCGCCGAACTCCCTGATGAAGTCTCATAGTTTGGAACACCTCGGTACATAAAATAGAAAAACCGAGAGGTGTTTTATGAAAACCAATAAAAAATCTTCTTTTATTCTCTTACTTTCAGTAGGCGCTCTTTTAGCTTCTTGCCAAGTAACGCCTACGCAATCGCCATCTTCCCCATCGACTTCGGAAAGCCAATCTTCCGCGGCGCC
>JAGAHY010000011.1 GCA_017626815.1 Bacilli bacterium
CCCGTATTGCATTGGTTAATCTTTGAAGAAGTCGCGAATCGCGTTAGCGTCGCTTTGTTGCAAATGGTCTTTGTTTCCAAGATAGAAGGAGAGCAAGCCACGTTCGAAGTGGAAGTTCTTTTCGAGATACTTCTGTAACGGCTCTAAGGAAGCGTGGTTGAACTGCGGACGTGTCTTTTTGGAATCGACAAGGCCAACGTTTCTGGTGCAGTTGACTTCATCATACTGCGTCCAATGAACCGGGACTTGGTGCATGCGGCCATCGCCGCCCATCTTCGACACATAGTCGACCATGGGGGTCGTGTGGTAGCTGCGAGAAGAGACGAGCACTTCATCCGCTTCTCCTACTTTCTTGGCGCTGGCGACTTTCATTAACGGATATAAAGACGGATCCGCGCCATCGGGCAGGAAGAGCTTCTCATCCATCTTGTTGATCATGGCTTCCTGTTCAAAGGAGGTCATGTTGCTCACGTAGTCGCCGTTATAGATATAATCCGTAGGCTTATGGAGCTGATAGAGAGGAATCGACATAATCGGCGCGAGGTCGAAATATAGACCTTGGATGAAGGAGTCGCAGTAATTGACGAACCGTTCCTTAGCGGCCTTGAAGTCATAATGACGGAAGTGGTCAGCGGAGACGTTGTAATCGAAGTGCTGCGAGTGGACGGAAGCAATCGAGGTGAGTTTACCATCTTTGACCATGATGAAGTCATCGCCATAAGGTTCAGGATCTTTGATAAGCTCGGTGAGGTTGCGTTGCGCTAGCGCGGTGAACATCAAACGGAACTCGACTTCGTTATCGCGGTCGAAGGCGCCGAAGAGCGCTTCAAATTCATCATTGCCCAGCTTGGTGAAGGTGCCACCTTTCTTGACAATCTTTTCCTCATATTTATCGATTTCTTTGATTTTCTTATCGATAAATTTGCGCGTATCTTTTTCGTCTTTTCCGGAAATGCCTGAAGGATTGCGGTGAAAATGCAGATGTGGCGCCACTTCAGAGCCAAAGATCAAACGGGTCTCATCCCAATAGGCCGGCGCGGGGTGCACCACCTCGGCATATAAGGTTTCGGAGTGAGTTTCCGTATGGACGTTGCCCTTGGAATCAGTATGGGTGGTCGTCCAAGTGATGGTCAAAGAACCCGTGTAGGTCTTATCTTGAATTTCGCTACGGAAGACGTGTTGCAAGATAAAGGGATTACCCTGAATGTGGCCAGAGATGACACCCAAGGTGGAGGTGCCTGGATCTTCTTTGTCTTCAGTCATGCCGAAGCGGTCCCTCATATAGGCATAACGCTCAGGTGAGAATACAGGATCGAGGTCGATAAGCGGCGTCGTCTTTTCCATGACTTGCCCAGGCATGGTGTCATCGAGCAAGGAATTTAAAGTCGCCATATCCGCATAGCAGGTATCCAAAGCCGATTTAGCGGCGGCTTCTTTCTTTGCCACTTCTTCCTGCGCGGCAAGCAGGGCTCTCTTCACGCCATGGCGGAGAAGGTGGATGAAGAAGATACCTAATCCAACCATAGCCGCGGCAAGCAGGAACATCCACCACATACCGTTTTTCAAATTGATGATGCCAACGATAACCAAGATGAGGGCGACGACGAAGGAGATGATGATACCAGCGATGGTCCATCCCTTCCCGGCTTTGACTTTGCCTAGTTTTTTCCTCGCTTCTTCAAGCTCCGCCTTGGCCTTATCATAGGCCTTCACGTGAAGCGAGTTGGCGTTCTTATCGGTCTGCGCTTTTTCGGCTAATTCTTCGAAAAAGATGTCCGCATTGCGGTGATATTCCTTCTTTAGTTGGATCTTGAATCGTTCTGCAGGTTTGTATAAAGGTTGTCCTTCTTCCATGGTTATCTACCTCCAAATCCACCAAATCCGCCCATGCCGCCTGGCGGCATACGGCCGGGTTTTTGATATTGTTTCATTTGTTTAATCATCTGCTTGGATTGCTCGTATTTACGGATGACGCGGTTAACATCAGCGTTGGTTAAGCCAGATCCTTTCGCGATGCGGTTCTTATGAGAATAACGGAGAATCTCCGGGTGCTTCCGTTCATAAGGAGTCATCGAATTGATGATGGACTCAAATATCTTCATCTCTTTCTTGGCGGTTTCTTGTTGCTCATCGGTGATCTTAGGCATACCCGGGATGAGTTTGGCAATCGCGCCTAAGGAACCGATTTTTTGGATTTGCTTCATCTGGCGGAGCATGTCATCGAGGGTAAAGTCCCCGTCGAGCATCTTCTTCGCGTCTTTCTCGGCCTGTTTCTCGTCGATGGCTTCTTTAGCCTTTTCGACAAGAGTGACGATGTCGCCCATACCAAGGATTCGGTCTGCGAGACGGTCCGGATAGAAGGGCTCCAATTCGTTGACGCGTTCACCGACACCGGCGAATTTAATCGGTAGGCCGGTGAGGTATTTGATGGATAAAGCCGCGCCGCCGCGGGCATCGCCATCCAAACGGGACAAGATAATACCCGAAAGACGGAGGTCTTTGTTAAAGGCGCTCGCGACATTGACGGCGTCTTGGCCAGCGGCCGCGTCGACAAGAAGCAGCACTTCCTTCGGATGAAG
>JAGAHY010000104.1 GCA_017626815.1 Bacilli bacterium
ATAAAGCGCTCTTCTTTGGAATCCGCTAGCGAAAAGCTACTCTTGCGACCATGAAAAGAGGAAAAACCATGATCCGAAGCGAGGCAAAATGTGACATTTTCGCTGAACGAGCCTATGTGACATTTTTGCTGAATGTTGACAAACAGTTCGATAACAACGTCCAGATTATAAAAAGTTACATCATAAGCCTTCCCGTCTGAGACAGTAGTTGTATATTTTGCAACAACTCGTTTTGGGTCTAACTCCCCTTCTTTGTAAATACTCCTTTTGAGAAATATTATTTTCCATAGGAAATAATTGTCAAAAAATGCTTTAAAGTGCAATCTTAAAGTGCAACTTGCACTTAAAAAGAGTCAAGGCACAAGAAAAGACCCTCGAAGAGGCCTAATCTATGCTGGATAAGTTTTTTTGTCCCATTTTGAATCAGCGACTTTGGACAACGACACGAATGTCGTTATCCGTGGCGCCCGGCCTCATTGGCTGCTTGTCCAATGCGCGGGCGGCCTTAGCTTATTGACGGTCGTCTTATTCGTGAACAAACTATCGCCGAATCATGATGCACGTATCGTGAAAACGGTACGTTTCAATGAATTAGTAAGCGCCAGAAAGCGCAGAGGAGGAACTTTGCTTGTTCCTTAAGGCGGACTCGACGAGGCTACGGATCCTTATCGCGGTTTCTTCCGCATAGATAAGCCTTTGATATGAAATGAACCAATGCTTGTCGTTGTCAATATAATCGCCATGTGCTTCTTGATAAACCCTATAGGTTGACCTGATTAGCCACGCTTCCTGCGCATCGATGAAATATAGGGTCATGTGGGATGGTTCGTTAAGCATTCCATGAATGCGATAGATGGGTTTGTCCTCTGGCAACGGACTTAAGCCGATATCTTTCGCCAAGATGATGTCACTTTGTTCCAGCAGAGCACCATAAGCCACGTTTGAAGCGATGCCTAAGGTTTCTGCCTTTGGCAACTCCCAAGAGCTCTTCGTCATGTCTCCCATCTCTAGATCA
This sequence comes from Bacilli bacterium, assembly GCA_017626815.1. Taxonomy (GTDB): domain Bacteria; phylum Bacillota_I; class Bacilli_A; order RFN20; family CAG-826; genus Alloenteromonas. The sequence goes on from JAGAHY010000104.1 coordinate 1,016, forward strand.
ACGGCTTTGCAAAGGGAGAATTCATGAATGGAGCGATCCTTTTCCTTTGCCCAATCGGATAGATATCCTTCCTCGCCTTGTTGCTTTAACTTTAAAAAGGCGTCTTTTGCCGCTGACAAAGAGTCTTCGGTTTTAAATACTTTTCGACCATTAGGCATGAATATACCCCCATATAGCGTGGATACGATGATCCCGCGCTCCGTGTCTATGGCGATCGTTCTATCTGAGTTGTCGGAAAGGACGAAATCGGCATCCATGGTCGACTCTTTATCAATCTCATGGAAGGAAAGCCCCTTTATTGTTTTGAAAACGCTTTGGTCCTTATCGAAATATTCATTATCGGTCAGGGAGCAAAATAAGTAGTTATCCGCATCGGCGAAACTTTCAAAAGTTTCTGGCAAAGTGCAATAACGGTCGTTATCGACTGGAATAGCCAAAAGCGCGATGAACGCCGCGTAGAATAGCGCTACGGAGATTTGCACTCCCGATAATGCGGTCCCGGCGATGGATAAGCCCTTTCCTAACCCATGGCATTTCTTAACGCCGATGACGCAAATAACCACGCCTGAAACCAAAAGGATGCCTCCCAAAACCAAAGTCCAGTACCCGTAACTTTTACTAGTCGAGAAATAGAACGCTACGGTGCCAGCGATACTCAAAAGGAGTCCGAGCACCGGCAAGACCAAGCTTTGTTTTTTCATGGCTATGCCTCCATGTATTGGAGGATGTCCCCAGGCTGGCAGGAAAGGACTTCGCATATTTTGCTTAGGGTTTCAAAACGGATGCCTTTGACTTTCCCGTTTTTCAGAAGGGACATATTCGCATTGGTGATCCCGACTTTTTCGGCAAGTTCGGTTAAGCCGACGCCACGTAGGCGCATCATTTTGTCTAAGTGGACGCAAATCATACAATGGCCTCGCTGTCTTCTTTGTATTCTTCGCCTTTGCGAAGCGTCTTCCCAAAAAGAACAAGCGCAACGCTTATCGCTAGCCCAATCAGCCCGATGAGGACGCAAGCGAGCTCAAATCCTAGTCCGTTAACAATCGCCATATATACATTAGATCCATCGAAAAGATTCTTCGAAACGATACGAACGATAAGGGCGATAATGAAAAGAATTTCAAAAGCAAGCGAACCGCAAAAGAGTATTTTTCCGCCTAGAAAGGCCGGCTTTGCGAAATTATCTTTGAATAACGTGTCGTTTGGCCCGCTAAGAACCGCTTTAAGGATCAAAAATAAAAGGGCATAAACGGAAAGCGAACACACAATGTACCCGATCATTTCCACCAAGCCCAATGCAGTAGGCTGCGCTTCCCATTGCTGATCGCGAATATAGGGAATGGGCGCGATAAAGAAAAGTGAGATTAGCCCCGTAAGGGCGAAGATGATGACGAATGCTGTAGCTATCTTTTTGATTTTTTGGATTTCCATAACGGCCTCCTGGTTGTTATCGTAGGACTAAATTTATCGTTTTGCAATAAAAATTATCGTAAGACAATAAAAATTACGAATGAATTACGGCGGATTGTTATGGATAAAGAAAAGAGCCGCCATTCCTGACGACTCCTATTCAAACTGCCGAGGTCGATTCGTTTTGTCCAACTGAGGACGATCGGATTTGGATGACGACAAATGTGATTGTCCAAACCCAATTGCTCTCCGTTGTCCAAATTCCTCCGTCCTCCCAGGGCAAAGAAAAGACTTAGGTTTTCACTTGTTATTAGTGTTTTATTCATTAGGCCATTTCTAAAAACAATATTGATGTAGTTCCGTGCTTAATGTCTTCTTTAATGAAGTCAGCATTATATTTAATAATAGTGTCTTCTTCTATTTCATCTTCAAGACGAGAAAGGGATGCATCAAATTCTTCTAATGAGGAAACCTGCATTATCTTTGAAATATTGGTATAGATAACTTCGTCACTGTTGGATAGTCTAATTTTGTTAATGTTATAAATAGCAAATTGAAATAAATCATCTTTATGATAAGGAATTGAGAGCAGATAAATGATGTGGTTAGCAAAATCATAATCGATAGGTATCACACTTTCTATATCTATATATTTATCCTTATCTACAATGATTTCATTAATACCATATATCGTTTCATAAGGTACTTTTAGTCCTTCTTCTACCCAACCAAAAGCATATAAGGCGTAACCCATTTGTTCATAATTCTTATTTGCAAGTGCCATCGCAGCCCCAAAACTACGCGATGATAAGCGCACATATTTATGGTTATCAAGTAAAGGGACTAAATCGAGATTACCATATTGCATGCCCGTAAGATTATAGCCATTGTCTCTAATGTTTTTGACCACAGCATAAAAACCTTCATCGCTATCATCCTCTAGAAAATAGTAAGCATGCGTTACGTTAATCCAACCAATAACTTTACGAGGATTATTTTTGATATTATTCTCTGTAACGTAAGAGTTATCATTTCTTCTTTTTTCTAATACTTCATCAAACGCATCCCATGGAGGATTAGAGGAAAAATCTTCTAAAGCTTTATCAAAATCATAATCTTTAGCGTTAGAAACATCTAAGTCTAAGGAAACATCCACCCATTTATTTTCTTTTTTATCAAAATGAAGAATGATATTTAATACATAATCTTCGCAATATATCTCTTCATCAATAGTGAAAAATAATTTGCTGTTATATTTAACAACATCTTCGAAATTGTCATCAGTTATTTTAATGAATTCAATTTTATCTTGCTTTGACATAAGCTTCTTCTAATAGTGTATCGTATACCCTACAAGACATTTTTTCTAAAGTAGATGTATTAGTAAATTCAATAATATCACCTGTTTGAATTTTTCTTCTTTTATTGTTGAATCAGAAATTACCTGTCCCTTAATATCTCCATTATCAAATACCCCAAAATGTCCAGGCAAATGTCCAGGCAAATGTCCAGGCATTTTATAAACACAATGGTGGCAAAAATATCTTTCGTCACCTTTCGTCACCGCTGTTTTTGCCCCAACAAAAAATAGTGCTCTAAAGAATTTTAGGGGTATGGCAGAAAATGACGTTTTTAGGGGACTTTATACCAAGGCTCTAAAGATTTTTAGGGGAGCGTTTCAACCATGAGGAATATACCGAGAAAAACCGATTCGGCGAGGGCCCCTTTGTATAATCTGTCATCCGATTTAATCCGCTTGGGATGCGGGTTTTCCAATCTTGGGTTTCAAAAGGGGCGGAGTCTCGCCGCATCGGTGGAATTGGAATATCCGCAATGAGAAAAGGGGATCCATATGGGCTGGAGTCCCCTAAAAATCTTTAGTCTTTATCGGAAGGTCCCCTAAAAAACTTTAGAGCGCCCAAAAAATAGGCTCTAAAGAGTTTAGCTAAAAATCACTCCTAGGGCCTAAATTCTTAAACAAACATATAGACGGTGGGATTCGAGCCCATAGCAAAAGCCAGTGGATGATTTCCACTGGCTTCGTTATTAACCTAACATTTCAATGAGATAATTTTCGTATCCAATTTCTTTGATGAGATTTAAATGTTGTCTTACCCAATTGAAGTGTTCTTGTTCATCAACGATAAATTGTTGAATCATCGCACGAGAGACATAATCGTCTTCAAATAACGCTAATGATTTCGACATCATTGGCAAAGCCTCAGCGCTATCTTTGCAATCATATTCAAGCATTTCCTTAACATCGGTAATAACTGGGTATTCTTCAATGGCGACGACTGGGGTTTCACCTAATTCGATTAATCTGGCATTAACTTTTTTAGCTTCTTCCCATTCTTCATCGGATTCTGCCATGATCATGTCGCCCAATTTGTTAAAACCTCTTTGTTTTAAAAATTGCGCGTGGATGCTGTGTTGCTGGCTATTGCCAAACCAACCTTTCGCAAATGACTTCAATAGTTCGACTTTTGTCATAAATATTTCTCCTTTTTTATAATAATGCTTCTACGCATTGATTAACTTTTTCCATATCCTCAGTGGGTTCAAATCTTGCCACCACTTCACCATTTCTATCTACTAAGAATTTGGTAAAGTTCCATTTAATATCAGGTTTTTCCATATAATGAGGGTCTTGTTTCATTAACATACTGTGCATTAATTCCGCCATATGTCCTTGACCAAAACCTTTAAATCCTTGCTTCTCTTTTAAATAAGTAAATAACGGCAATTCCTTATCTCCATTAACATCCGCTTTTTTCATCTGTTCAAAAGTAGTGTTATAGTGCAAGGTGCAAAATTCATGAATTTCTTCATCGCTTCCCGGTGCTTGCCCCCCGAATTGATTACAGGGAATATCTAATATTTCTAATCCCTTGTCATGATATTTTTTATACATTTCTTCAATAGGAGCATATTGAGGGGTAAATCCGCATCCTGTTGCGGTGTTTACAATGAGGATAACCTTGCCTTTTAAAGACGATAAGTCCAGCAAATCCCCATTCCTTTTCAAGATTTTATAATCATAAATCATGATTGATTGGCCCCTATGCGGCGTTAAATTTATCCTTACTTTGACGGCATCTTGGGCATTTCCAATCATCCGGTAATTCTTCAAACGGCACGTTATCATGTTCCTTTGGATCGTAGATATACCCGCATATGGAACAGACATATTTACCGGTTTTCGTTTTGAATACGATTTCTCCAACTGGAATCGTTTCAAAAGGATGATTTAAATCCATGACTTTTTTACCTTCAAGATTTTCTACGCCTTGAGGAGTATGAGTAGATAAATAAACAGTGGGATGAGAAGATATAAATTCTCTTACTCGATCCATTGTCTTTCTCGCTTCCGCTAAATCATCAAATACGACCGATAATTTGTTTTGATATAAAGCTTCATCACAATAGGTGATATCACCATGAAGCATATAGAACAAACCTTCTTTTTCATCTTCGACGATGACGATGCTATTACCTTTCGTATGGCCTTTAGCTTTAATAAAATGGACATGCGGAACAATTTCTTCTTGCAAAGGGAAATTATAATAGGGTCCATCTTTAAATTTGACGGGAACGATATTATGAATTCCTTTTAATTCTTCTGCATCTAATTCTTCTTCGTTGACATATATCTTAGCGTTAGGGAAATGCGATAGGCATCCCGAATGGTCATTATGCCGGTGGGTTAACAATATTTTGGTAACCTGTTCTTCTTTATAGCCGAGATCGTGTAAAGCGGAAATATAATCTTTTTTATTTTCCCCTGTATAGGCCATAGAGTTTTCATCGGGTACTTCTTCTGGCGCGTTAAGTGGTAAACCAGTATCGACAAGAATGACGTCTTTTCCCGTATCGATTAAATAGTTTTGCAAACTCCCACGATAACGGATATTTTTATCAAATTTATCCACTCCTTCTTCCCCACCAAACGCAAATGGTTGGGTATAAAAACCATTGATACGGAATTGAATTGCTTTAATAATCATTTTCCCCATTCTCCTTCCAATAATTTATATAAAAGCTTTTTAAATGTTTTAAATTCATCATCACTGAGCCAATGTTCATCTTGGATAGTTTTAGGAACGTTGATGGCTTTCTCTTTCAGCTTTTTGCCTTCTTCAGTAATAGAGATGATGATATTTCTTTTATCAATATTATCTTTATTAATATTTATATAGCCTTTTTGTTCTAATTTTTTTAATAAATCCGTTAAGGTATTGGCTTTTAAATATAAGCGTTCCACTAATTCTTTTTCGTGTACCACTTCTTTTTCCCACATGACCATCATCGTGATGTATTGGGTATAAGTTAAATCAAGTTCCTTTAACAAAGGTTGGTATCTTCTCACTATTTTATTGGCTACTGCATAAGTGGGAAAACAGACCTGATTATCTAATAAAAGAAGTTCGTCATCTTCCATGGGATTATTATATCGCGTCCGACATATCTATACAATACATATATGTGATGAAATATATTTAACCGACTAATTTGGATAAATGGGGTTGCGACTACAAGAAAGCCGGGGCAGCCTTGGGGGTGGCCCTAGGCCCGTTTGCTCTCCGTTACGATGCTCGCGCCTACCATAAACACCATTGGGTTTTCGATTGGCCAGAAACGATGCGCCGGCCGAATCCACTTGTCCGCCCATTATATTAGGAAACGATCGGGCACGCGGAAACGCCTTAAGGCCTAACGGCGAGCTCTGTTGCGCGACGATTACGCGAAACGGTTTTCCATAGTGGTCGTCGGGCCTTGGGCGCTTGGCGTGGTTATCTACGTGGGCCGCCTCAGGTCTCGCTCTATCTTGGGCGCCGAAAGAAAGGAGCGAAGGAACGCCTGGGACCATTAGCATCGTCTAATGGACGGCTTGCCTCCCGCCGTCTTTATCCTTCGGGGATAGGGGGCTGTTACTATTGGCGAATTGCCCATCGGCCCTTAGCTTTCTTGCGAACGGTTTTCCTCGTTCGCGGCCATAATTATCTCGCATCCCTTCAGAAACGCCCGAAAGCCCCCCCTGCATCTGCCGCTCCGTAATCTTGATGAACTTGCCTTCTCGCCTGCATGCTATCGTAGCCTCAAGGCTCCCGAAATCGTCTTTCAAGAATCGTTAGCATCTGGAACGTGGATTCATGTCGTTTCCCTTGGCAACGAGATAAGAAAATCTGGTTCTTTTGCGAACGGTCAGTTTGAGCTGTGGCGGCAAGAGGATAACTGCACTTTTATTGCCTTTTTTGGAAGGGTGCCCGCATGGCTTAAATATTGTTCCGCTTTTTGACCTCAATGGCCAAAGCATCGGAAGCATCACACTTTGGCAATTTGATCACCGTATTTCCACTGCGGATTTCATAGCACTCCACCTTTTCCGGCGAATCAAAGAAAACCGTTTCCATTACGCCTTCATCTATTGAGGAAATTTGGGAAACCGTTATCGTTTTTTTGCCTCTGAAAAGTTTGAAGGTCGTTATCGTCTCTTCGTTCGCTTGCCAGCTTGCCCATCCATCGTATACCGCATAGATGATCCCGAGAAAAATGGAAAGGGAAGACATGATTCCGCAACCGATAAACCCCCAAGCGTTCCCAGCGACTAAAGTGAAAATGAATGCAGTCAAGAAAAGGGACAGCGACGACACAAAGATAACCGTGTTCACGATCGATATGGGCAGATAAAAATAATGTCGTTTCGCTTTCATGAGAGGTAGTTTATCCATTGGCTTTCTATGAATTTCATATCTATCAAAGCTTTGAATGCTTCTATTTTACGTGTTTTCATATATTCTTCCGCTATTGTTGCCATATGCAACAGGATAAACGCATGAGTTTTAGCCTATCGCCAAGATGAATTTATGTGCGGCGCGTACGATCGCGTTGGTCTTATCATAAAGCTTATCCAAATCATCCACATCTTTGTCGAGGAAGGTGAAATATAGCCCGTCCTCGATCAGTTCGTCCTCGTCGTATGGGTAGGCGACGTCATAATCCTCGATGTCATCAACGTGGCAGAGGAGATTCCTTAGTTTTTGGGTCGCATCGCCTTTGTCTTCGTAGTGGATGGTAATGCTTAAAATGGCGGAAAAGTCCTTCTCGTATTTTAGGATGACCCTACCCTCTTTTTCGCCTAGGAAATTGGCTAGTTCGCCCCTAAGCTCGCCTTTGCTTGCGATACTAACCATCCCGTTACCACTAACTACGTCGTAACGGACCTCGTCAAAATAAGCGCAGGACTTCAGCGCGTCGAGTAGATCGACCTCAACCCTAGAATAGTCTAAATTTGCCATGGTTATGCTATTCCCCTATTTCGGACAAAAAGAATATAACATAGGCGGTCAATAAAAGTATGTAGGAGCCGAATTATGAGGCGGAATCCGTCTCGATAAAAGGCAAAACGGCGTCAAATTAACGGAGGCTTATCATAACAAAGGCATTGTGGTTATTGCTGAACTCGCCTGTGCATGACTTTATATCATTCGCGGGAAAGCAAACCCAAAAGATTACGCCATGAGGCCAAGTACGTGCATGACGGTGGCCGCTTTGACGCGGCGAAGATATCCAGACACCTCACCGTGGATGGAGAGTCGATAAACACTGTGTTTTTAAGTAACTTTTCTTATTCACTTGCACGGATTGGACATAATATTTTGAGTTTTTTCTGCACGGATTGGATATTTGATTGCTGTAAATTTGTGCTAGGCATTGAGACCATGAGGAGAAGGAACTATCCTCCGCCCACCTCCATAACGCCCTGTCTTTAATGCATCAAAGCCTAGGTGAACTCTCATGGGTTGGCTTATACCTAACTACCCCTACCCGTTTGATCCTTGGCCCGTTCCAAGGCGCGCCGGCCTACGAGAAGATTGCTTTCGGCAAAGGGGTCGTCGGCGAGTGTTTCGACAAGAAAGAGACCATTACCGTCTTTGCCGTGGCCAAGCGTCCTAATGACATCCGCTGCGACGCTTCCGCCCGCAGCAAGATCCGCATCTACCTCACCCGCGAAGGCATGCCTTTCGGCGTCTTCGACATCGGCCTTCCTTACGTCCACGACTACAGCAAGGAAGAAATCAAAATCTTCGAAAAAATCGCGGAAAACTCTTCCGTTTCTGTTAAAAAAAGCCGCGTTTTGCACGAAAAATCCGAAATTGCCGACTTTTTTACGCTTTCGGTTTTATTTACCTATCGCATCGCAGCGCCGACGCCAATGGCGACAAGAATCGAGCCGATCGTGCCGAACACCGCCCCGATGATGCCAAGGACGTAACCGGCTTTGGCTTTGCCGTTGTCCTGGCCCCTCAACGCCCCGAAGACGATCGCGAGCACCGACAAAGGCAAGCTCACCCACTCCAAGAAACCAAGGACGATGAATCCGATCGCGGAGAAGGAGGTACCAAGGATGCCGAAGACGAGGGCGAGGATGGCCTGGTTCTCATCGCGTCTGCTATGGTCATGATAAGTGATGTTTTGCTCCATGGGCGCGTTTGGGTCATAGGGCGTCCCACAAAGCGGGCATACGGTCTCTTCGTCTTTTAGTACGGCACTACATTTATGGCATTGTTTCATGTTTTTGCCTCGCTGGTTCTCACCCCTCATTATAGTAGGTATATTTCGCATGCCAAGTAGGAGAGAAATCGAGTGTAGCGGCGAGGTTTTAATCTCGCCCGTCCTCTCACACCACCATACGTGCAGTTTTCCGCATACGGCGGATCAATCAACATAGCGCCTCCCTACGCTTGAGGTAGCTATATTTGATGTATTTAATACAATTTCGGGCTGCCGGTTGCGGGGTCTTCCCTTCGACGTGGCAAACTTTCGCTACCACATCTATTCTCGGCGGTCCAAGCGACAAAATTGATGGTCCCACCTTCCTGTTCACATGTTACCAATTCCATATTAATTCCATATTTGATACGGAAAAGGTCCTTGAGTTTGTATAGGCGCCAACAAGAAGTACTAATAGAACGCCCCTCGTGCTTAATGAATTAACGGTCGCTAGCGATTCCCTAAGACTGACAGAACTTTCTTTCTCTCTCGATTTTCAATATCGGCAATGTAATCAGCCATATAGGCCCAGTCGGGATGACCTTGAGCGTTAACCGGGAGCAGAAGGGTCGTTTTGCGATACCCTTCGAGAGTAACCTTACGGCCGTAAGAATACTTATAGCGATTCTTATTCAGCAAAACACTTAGAAACAGATACACTTCCTCCGGCCGGTCAACGGTTTCTTTCAGCAAAAGGATTTTAGCGGAATCCCCGACAACGCAACCATGCGGATGAAATGAAACAAACCCAGCCGTTCCGGATCTAGCCACAGTGAGACAAGGCTTGGTTGTTAAAGAATACTTTTTGGCAATGCAGTAATCGTAATCGATGTACCCCATTACACCAAGGCCGTCTTCCCCGCTTTGAACGGCTGGAAATGATCCTGGATTCTCATCAATTTCGTCTTGGGTTATACCCTTGCCGTTGATTATTTCGAATAAATCCTTAACGAGGAACTCTTTCCACTGAGAGATATCTATAATCATGGTCTTAGTCCTCCGTTTCTGACTATAAAGGCATAATAATCACGCACAGCTTGTTCAAAATCGCTTTCTGACAAAAGACTGTAATCGGTTTTCATGTACGCTTCACAAAGCCACTCATCATCCCACTTAACAGACTCAAGGGCCGATGCGCCTTCCTTGACTTCAAGACTGTGAAATAGCCTAAGCCACTCCTCTTTAATTGATTGCCACTTATGATAGGCGTCCACACGGCCCAACTTCTTTCTCTTAACAAAACCATCATCCTTACAGTATCCAAAGAAAGTGGGGATTGAAGATTGATGGGGTGTGTGGGCCTCCCAAAGCATGACGCAAACATTTGTTCCCGTTGGATAGAAGATGTCATCTGGCATGCTGAATACGGCCTTAAGAGTATGGTGCTTAAACAGCCTTTCGCGAACTTCTTTGTATTTCGTTCCTATTGCGCAGGACATAGGAACGACGACGCAAGCCTTCCCGCCAGGGACAAGAATATCTAATAAGTTCTCTACAAATTCCAATTCACTCTTATCCTTCTGAGAATATGGAGGATTCATCAGACCGATGTTGATATTTTTTGACTTAAGCTCGTTAACAACCGCCGGCTTAAAGCAATCGCTGTTGAGAATGTTTGACTTACCATCTTTCCTAATGATCATGTTCGCGATCGCTAAGGTATATAAATCGTCGTCAAGTTCGACGCCATATAAACTCTCGCTGCGGATTCTTTCCAGTTCTGCTGCGTTGGCGCCTTTAAACATCATCCCCATTGCGGTGACCAAGAACGATCCGCTACCGCAGCAAATGTCAACGACTTTGGAATTCTTGTTGACGCCCGCGACTTCCGCCATAAACTCCGTAAGGTGCTGAGGCGTGAGAACGATGCCCAAGCCACTTCCATCACCGCCGGAATACTTAACAAACTCGTGGTAGAAAACGCCCAAAGCGTCCAAAGTGTTTTCGGTGTGATCCATCATAGGCTTGATCTTCATTTCGAGTTGTTCGATGTACCAACGCAAGGAGCCTTTGTGGTCCAAGGGTATTTCTTTCAGTTTGGGATTCCGCTTGATTTTTGCAAAATGGGCTTTTATGTCCTCAATCTTTTCTCGTTTAATGTCGCTGCAATCAAGGATCTTGTTTATGGCGTTAATCACCGAAGACATCAAGTTGTTAAATGAAGTGAGTGCAGGATAATCACGGACAAAGTCTGGATCGTTGAGGGCAATCAAAATACCGGCTATAAAAATCGGTTTATCTTTCTCCGTTACTTTCACTTCACGGAGAGTGTTATGCATTTCAAGGGCCGTGTTTCGGATTTCCTCCAACGAAAACTTTTTCTGAAGCTTCTCGCCCTTGAATAACTTAAGGTAATTCTCTACCTCTGGGAGAATGTCCTTCGCTTTGGGAATGCTTTGGTACACCGCCGCGTCTCTAGGCCACTCATAAGTATCAACCTTCAGATTATTGATCCTTGTTCCGCTAACAGCGACGGCGATAACATTGTATTTTTTCTTAAGGTATTTCGCGTAATATAACGCACCATCACAAGCATATTCCCTCGGCCTGTCCAATCCTGGAGAACTGTGCTTGGATGGCGAGTTTTTGCATTCAACTACAACGATGGTATCGGGATCAACGTTAAACGTAACGATGTATTCCGGCTTGGCCTTCCCGCTTCCGTGAATCGAAAAGTCATCAAGAGCACATTCAATTGGTTTCCCGCCACATTCAACGAGCAAGTCATAGATGCCACTCTCACGGGGAACGTCTCCTTGAGGATAAACTTCACCAAAAGACTGGTGTCCTAAGACTATCCCCATTTGGTCTCTGGTAATTTGTTCAGTAAACTGTTCGATAGGCATTATTTGCTCTCCAAAGAAATATGATGGGTTTTGCAAAGATTTCGAAGTGCTCGTTGCTGTCTAAGGCTTGGGGAATGATGACCGTTTTCCCACCTGTTAACCGTGGCGAAAGTAACTCCGAGCATAGTAGCAAGATCTGCCTGCGAAACAAGAAGCGTCTCGCGGACCTTCTTGATAATTGCTGAATAATCCATGCCAATCATTATATAGGTTTGTTATGGGTCTTTCCTCTGTTTTTTCTCCCAGGCGAGCCAATCAATAATCTCGGCCCAAAAGCTTTAACAATAAAAGTCCAAGAACAAATGGTATTCTGGCTATGTTGGGCTTCTTTACAAGGCCACCCATCGAGGACTTTCACTTCAGGCCTCTGATGTACCCGTCAAACAAAAAACGTCAAATGGATGGCAGATGTGACATTGGGGGTCCATTTGACGTTTGCCGCGCTACGCGTTAAGGATGTTATTTAGGCGTTTAACGGTTCGAAGTTGATGAAATAGCCATAGCAGGAGGTAGGCTCGGTCAAGGCGCTTTGCCCTTCTTGCGCTTTGGGTTTGAGGATACCCGTGTAATAGGCCGTGCTTAGGAAGGGAAGGTAGAAATAGGGATCTTTGTCATAGTCGACGGATAAGGCAAGCAATCCCGTGTAAACCTGATCGTCATCGAGGCTATAAAGTTTGCCCTTTAAGGCGGAGAGGCTGAAGCCACGGCTAATGATATCGGGCCCGTTGGTGCTGCTTTCCTTGGGATCGCCGGTGGGGCCCCATCGGCCGAACCCGGCCGAGTTGAAGCCCAAGGCAAAGCTAAGGTCTTTCGCGTCATCGCCATAGACCACGCCGTCGATAGAGAAGATGATGCCGAAGAGGTTCTTCACCACTTCCGCCTCATTGGGGATCATGCGGATTTTGAGCAAATATTCGCGGAAGGTATAGGCGGTCTTCTTGATGCGGTTATAGAGTTTGACTTTGAGCCTCATGAGCTTGAGTTCGTTTTCGGCGATGGAAGAGAAGTCATTGGAAGCGATGACGCCTTTGTTGTATTCATATTCTTCCCCATAAGGGACGCGGGCGATATCGCTTAAATAGCCGTCTTTGCTGCCGGTGATGCCGATTTGGTCGAGGCGGTAGCGGATATAGGATTTGGTCGCGAAGCAATAGATGTTGCCGTTTTCGTCGTTTTCGTGATGGAAACGGGGGCTTTTGATCTCCTCTTGGAAGGCCTTATCGAGGTTTTCGTATTTGGAGGAAGCGATTTCGCCGTTATTGATGATGAGGGCGAAATTAAGGATCGACTTGGCGCAGTAATAGGTCGAGGCGAGTTTGCTGGTGACGATATTGAGGTCAGGTTCGACTTCAAAGCCGAAGTTGAAGATCGTCTCCTGCATCGTCACGAAGGAGTCCAGCGGCGTGAAGCTGCCATGAAGTGGGGAATCCAATTCACTTCCGGTGAAGGCGGTGCAGAAATTGGTGAAGGTATTCGTGAAGCCATTGATTTTCTCAAGCGAGGAGAAATAGCTCTTCATCGCCTGGAAGCGGATGGTCTTGACGAGGTCTTTGAGGATGGCTTGGTCGAACTCTGGCCGGCTAAGGAGGTCGGCGACGATGTCCTCCTCAATGTCGCTATAGACGTGGCCGCTATTGGCGCGAAGCCCCGACAAAGCGTAATAGAGCTCGGGGATCTTGACGACTTTGGTCGCGTTGAGGTCGAGGCTTTTGCCGTCTACCGAGAAGGCGAGGTGCTCATCGGGGAAGGCGAGTTTGCCATCGATATCATAGTAAATGCTGATTTCGGGGCTTCCTTCTCCCGAGACGGAAGAAGAGGAGACCACGAGGTCATACATATGGCGGAAATAGAAATTGGTGTAGTCGTTGATGATGTTACTCAGGGGCGTGTAATAATCGCTGACGAACGCCTTCCAGATGCTGTAGGCGTCAAGGAAATTGCTGAGTAACGCCTCTTCGCCGATGCTTTTTAGCTCTTCCTCGATCGCGGTGAGCTGCTCCGAGAGGCCTACGATCCGGTCTTCGATGACCTTAAGTTCCTCTAAGATGGTCTGCAGCGTCTCCATCATGACGCTGGTGGGGTTACGGAGGGAGTCATCGCCTAACAAATCGCCTAAGGCGTAGCGGGCGGAGGTGGTGTCGCCGGAATAAAGGGCATAGCCGATCTTGCCGATGTCGGTGGCCTTGGAGACGATTTCGCCCACTTCGTCGTTGGTGTCGTTTTGGAAGGCATAATGCTCGATGACGCTCCGTACGCCTTTATAGCTGGAGGAAGCGGTCTGGGTGATGGTGCCGACGCTTTCTTGGTCGTAGCCAAGTTCCGCCGATGCAAGTTCCATCGGAGGGAGGTTGGAGGAAGGGAAGAGCCCCGTCACCAAGGGCAAGGGGTTTTCGCCGACTGGGATGGCGTTAAGGCAAAGTTTGGCTAAGCGCGGCTCATCCTCGACGTAGGTCACGTCGAATTTGCCTTCGAGATGGTTGTCGTCAACAAGCGTCAAGGACTTTAGGATCGTCTCACAGCCATCGAAGGAGATGATCGCGTCTTTGTTCGTGGGTTCGGATAGCAGCGTTGCCACGCCGTTTTTTAGTTCCTCAGATAACTTGGAGCCGAATAACGTGAGGGAGAATTGGCCCGCGTAGGTCAAAGGTCCGCTATAGGAGAGGGTAACGTCGGTTTTGGTGCCCGGAGTGAGCAAATCGAGCTTAAACACCTGCTCCTGAGCAATGTTGCTCGCGCCCGCGGCGAGGATGAAGTTCAGATTGCCGATTTCTTTCGCGCATCCTTCGTCGATGTCCTTGGGGGATTGGAGCTTGAGGGCGAAGGAGGTGAAATCCTCGTTGACGCCGGTGAGGGAAAGCCCATACCCTTCCGCCCCTTCGATTCGCATGAAGGAGGTGACGTCGGCGTTGACTTTCGCGACATAGTCATTGACGGATAGACTTTCGGGATTGCTTAAGGACATGCCATCCATCGCGATGGTGAAATAGACGGCTTTTTCTTCGTTTTCGACGCGGTAGCCATATTCATCGAGCCTTAATCCACGAGGCAAGACATCGATGACGCCGCTAATAAAGGCGTCGCTCATCGTGGAATCCCTCGCCAAGGTAAGATAGCCTTCGCCTTCGCCTAAGGTGCCGGTTGTCTGCACGTGAAGGAGTTTGCCATCGGCAAAGGCATCCTTGACTTCAAGGCCTTGCAACGCCCCACTAAGGAGCACTTGCCTTGGGGTGACGTTGCTACTTAAGGATACGCCCTGCGCCTCGAAGATCAGTTCCACGTCGCTTTCGCCTTGGTAATAGGCCTTGGCGGGAACTAATGGGGAATAATTGGGGATATATTGGAGGCTATAGCCCTCGAAATAGTCCTTGAGCTCGAATTTGGCGTAGATGGCGGTGTTGCCCATAATTGGCAAGGTGAAATCGAATTCTTCCTCATAATCGGCGTCTTTATACCAATTGATGAAGGAATAGTCGGTCTTACTAGGATCCTCGGGACGTTCCACGCATTCGCCTTCATAGACGTAATCCACGCCTAAGGCGACCTTGCTCTCGCCATCGAAGAACGTGACCTGGAAGGCCAGTCGCTGCGAGGAAGACTCGCTGGATTGCGTGGCCGAGGAAGACTCGCTGGATTGCACGGCCGAAGAAGACTCGCTGGATTGCACGGCCGAGGAAGTGGATTCATTCCCTCCCGAAGAGGTAGAGGCGGAACTTTCGCTGTTTGGTGCAAGACCGCCGCAAGCAAGTAAACTCAATGAGGATAATGCTAAGGTTAAGGACAGTTTCTTATTCATAACAGACTCGTATGCTCAATTTATACCATTCAGACCTGAGAATACAAACTCCTTTCTTGGTAAATCCGGAAGAACCGTTGAGAACCTCCCGTTCGGAGATTAACATATCCCTGCTTTCTAAACGGAGGCCACCCTGTTTTTTGAAGGACGAAGGTGGCCTTTTCCTTACCGCTTACGGGGATTATGGGGCAGGGAACGTCAGATTAAAAGGCAAAACGCCGTCAGATTATATTCAAAAAACGCCTCATTTTTAAGTGAGGCCCCAAGAAAAAAATGCTTTTCGACCCCAAGAAAAAAATGGGTTTGACCCCAAGAAAAAATAGATTGAGACTCCTGTAAAAAATATAATGAAGCGCTTAAGGCCGTTCCTAAGGCCTCTTCTTATTCTTTGGAAAGGGGAGCCAGACGATGAATAGAATCTCGGCATTTCACCTGACCAGGTCCCTGTACTTCAGCTTCCATGCATACAGCGTGGAGGAAAGATGCCGACGTTAAGGAAGCGGATAAATTCAAGGCTTTGAATATCACGGTCCTGACTTCTCCTTGCGCCTTCTCCTGTGGGAATTTGCTGCCCTCTCTTTTGAAGGGGATCGGCTATCAGACAATCGGTCAGAAAACGGGCGGGGGAAGTTTCTCGATCATGTTCGGCGCCAGCGCCGACGGCCTCACCTATTTCCGCTCTCCCTACTTCTGCTTGTCTGACAATAGCGGTCGCAACATCGATAGTGGGGTCGAGCCCAGGCGATTCTTTGATGTCGCTTATGTCGCCGAAGCCTTGGCAAGCAGCCGCGACTTCTCTTTTCGCGCACGTTCAAGCCCGGTGTCTTCGCTAAAGCCCCACTCATTCTCCAATAGATCGATAATGCGGTCATAGGTCTTTGCGGCTTTCCCATACTCACCCATGATTTCATAGATATCAGCAATGCCCATCAGTTCGTCGCAAAAACGCGGCCTCCGCACTTCTTTTTCGAAAGAACGCTCATAGAGTTCGATGGCTTTGGCATAACTGCATTTTCTCGCGTAGTACTGGGCGGCTTCAAATAAGCAAGCAGAGTCTTCCGGATGCGTCTCCACCAGCTCTTCGATGATCCTATCCGCGGTTTTTTCATCGTAACGAGCTAACGCGATATGCGCCTTGTAGACTTGGACCATAACTGGCCTAGCCTCAGGAAGCCGGGCTGCCCGTTCCAGATAGTTTTCTGCTTCACTGGCTCGGTGATCCGCAAGAAGGTTATCCATTAGGTAGAGGTATGGCAACCGAGCTTCAGGATTCTCTTCAACAATATCGCGCCAAAATTCAATCGCTTTGGCGTGATTTGCCAGGTTCCAATCCCAGGCGGCATGGCCTTCTGCCCGATTCAAAACCCATTGGCAGTCTTTTTCGCCTGGCGCCATCTTGATGACATCCTTTGCGTAGCGAGCGGCTTTTTGTGCATCCGAGTTCATGCGGTGCCAATATAGATAAGAAAGAATGCTTGTGGCCCGTTTCTTATTCTGTGCATCACCAAGCTGCGTCTTCAGAAAACCCTCGTATTCCCGGAATAAGTCCGGCGGCAACTCCTCATTGCTATCCAAACTATTCTCGATGCGATTCAGGCGCTGCTCGTTGCTCAAGTCAAAAAGGTCGTCGATGCTGATGCCAAAAGTTTCTGCAAGAAGCGGAAGCGTGGTGATGTCTGGCATCGACAATCCGTTTTCCCATTTGGATATCGATTGCGGTCCGATGCCCAATTTATTGGCGAGCTGTTCCTGCGTAAGGCCGACTTTATAACGAAGTTGCCGAATCTTTTTTCCTAGTTCCATGATAATTGCCCTCCATATTGAGCCGCTTTGCCATCACAGCTTTATCGTAAGGAAGCGTCCAGGAGCATTCAATAACGCAGTTTTCAAGTCGGTTCACCTGATGGTTGAACCATATCCTCTTTTATAAGATCGATTCTGCCGAAAAACCAGACTCTCCGTAACTCTTCGCTTTTGTCTAAATACCTCCATCCACTATTTTGTCGTACAACTTGTCTCTCGCGAGCCCTTAAAAAGTAAAAGGTTTAGATTTCGTCCAAGTATTCTGTGAGAAATATAGTGAGAAAACAAGAACGCTAAAGCCCTACCCTTTCCGAACATAAATCAAAAGGAAATTTAGAATATCGTGCAGCCCTTTGTCTAGAAACGCTTTGTCGCGCAAACCATATTCGTGTCCCGAAGCAAACCATTCTTGCCAGGCGATGTCATAACAATCCGCTTCCTTAATTTCGATATGGCACTTACCCTTCGTTTCTATCTTCAGTAATTTCTCCCACCATGCGGCGGTCTTGAAGAGTTCGGAGTCTTCTCCTTCCGCCCATGTTTCGAAAAGATGTTTAAGCTCGCCTTGTGGTTGTGTCTTTAGCCCGGGGACAGCAATCATCACATATCCGTTTTCTTTGACAAAAGGCAGTATTTTTTCAGAAAACACACCGGATTTGCAGCCAAAATAGTGGTATGCATCTACACTGACAATTGCATCAAAGTAGCCATGTGCAAAGGGCATGTCCATGGCATCGCCATGAATCGGTATGACCTTGCCCTCAAGCCCGCAGTCGCGTATCCTCACATAGTTTTCCGACGCAGGGATCCACAAATCAAATGCGTATACATGTTTTGCGTTCGTTTCATTGGCGAGGAAAAGTGAAGTCAAGGCATATCCGCATCCAAGGTCGAGGGTTCGATCGAATCGCACGCCCCGTGGGCTTCTGCGAATCAATTCATCCAGCAACCTGAAAGAATTGGGCCCCATCAAATAGTCCTTTGTGAAATATTTTTTGTATTTAGCGACATTATTCGCCATACGCTTCTCTTCTATGCCCTATGGCAATCGCCAAAATGACAAGTCTATTGTCCTCGATTTTGGCAATGACGCGATAATCTCCAATACGATATCTCCATTGCCCGACTCTATTCGCGGTCAACGGCTTTCCATGTGCCCTGGGATCCTCGCAATCCACCAAATGCTTTTCGATCCACTCGAGGATGATCCGCTTGGTGTATTTGTCCATTTTCTCAAGCGTTTTCACGACTTGAGGCAAATATTCGACCTGATACTTCATAAGCCCAGCATTTTCTTGACCTCTTCGTGAGAATAGGTCTTGGGGTTTTTCTCGTATTCGCGCAAGGCCATGTCGGCGAGGGCGATGTCATATTCGTCTTCGATCTTCTCGAAATAGGCACGTTTGATGGCTTCGCTCAAAGATACGCCGTTGAGTTTGGCGTAGGCGTCCGCCAATTGTTTTTCTTCTTCCGTCATTCTAATAGAGATAACCATAGCATTGACCTTCTTTCGTAATACATTGTATTACATTATCGTTTCATAATCAATGGCGGCGAGTTCAAAACCAGGATAAACGCATGAGTTTTAACGCGCATGCCTAAAGCGGGCGGCGACTGGGCCGCTTCATCGGGCGTCGCGCTTTTTGGTTGCCGAATTGTTGCGCGTCACATTTTTTTGTCACCGTTACGTCAGATTATTTGTATGCGCAATTAAAATACCATTGCTAGGTGCCATCGGCGTTTTTCCGGAAATCTATCGCAAAAGGGCCATTAATTTTGGTTCGATTCCTTGGGCGTTTTCTTAATTCGGGGCAGTCGCAATTCCACCGAAAGTCCATCCGGAGTTTTCGTTACAGCCCCATTTTTGATTATTTAAGGTCGTATTTCTTTTTAAGCTCTTGAGGAA
>JAGAHY010000105.1 GCA_017626815.1 Bacilli bacterium
TATAATGTCCGCATGGCAGTGGGAAAACGCAGGGAATACACCGCGAAAGAAGGCAAATGCCTCGCTGTCGTCTATGAATGCGCGAAAGAAGGAGTGGACCCTTCCGCCTTGGCCGTGAGCTTGATTCTCCATGGCGAAGACGCGGCGAAGGGGATGGGACATCTGAAGACCTTTGGCTGCCTCACGTCCTATTCCACCAAGAAGGTGAAGTCCATGATTGCCTTGCTCTTGAAGAAAGGCTACCTTCTCTCCTATGCGCCGGTAGGCTTGACGGAACGTTACCTCATCCTCTCTGAAAGTGGTGAGGAAATCGCGAAACGGGTCCTTTCGAAAGGCATTCGCAAATCCCCTCTCCCACCCGCTGCGCCCTTATTTAATGAAAGGAACTAACATGAAAGAACAACTGATGACTCCTTTTGAGCAATGGCCGGCACGTCTGCCCAACATTGCCAAAGAAGTTGAAAAAATCAAGCAAATCACTGATGAATTTCGTTCCGCGCCCACCCAAGAGGAGGCGTTGAAACTGGTGAAAAAACACTTCAAAGGGTCGGATAAACTCAGCGAGCAAGTTGGCATCATCCAAGTTCGCTATAGCTGCGATACCAACGATGCGAAACTAACCAAGGCCATCGCCGCCCTCGATGAAGGCATGCCTTTGCTCCAGGCGGCCGAAACCGATTTCCAAAAGGCGGTCCTCGAATCACCCTTCCGTCCTTTCTTGGAGAAAAAACTTGGCACCCATCTGTTCACGATGTATGAATATAGTCTTCGCAGTTTTGATGAGCGCATCATTGAGGAATCCATCGAGGAGAACAAGCTGTCCACCGAATATAGCACGCTGATTTCCAAATGCTCCATTCCCTTCCGCGATGGCCACTATAACCTCTCCCAGATGGGCAAGTTCATGCAGGACAATGACCGCCAGACCCGCATCGAGGCCTCCAAAGCCTATTATTCCTATATGGAGACCCGCGTCGATGAGATTGAAGCCATCTACGATAAGTTGGTGAAAATCCGCGACAAAATGGCCAAGAAATTGGGATATGCCAACTATGTGGAACTTGGCTATCTCCGCATGGGCCGTTATGACTATAACCAAGAAGACACGGCCTTCTACCGCGACCAAATCGCGACCTTTGTCACGCCCATCGCGACCAAGATCGGCAAAGCTCAGATGAAGCGCCTTGGCATCTCCGACCCACATATCTATGATCTCGCCTTGTCCTTTAAAGAAGGCAATCCTACCCCCAAGGGGACGACGCAGGAGAAAGTGGAGCGCGCGAAGGAAATGTATGACGCCCTTTCCCCGGAAGCCTCCCATTATTTCCGCATGATGGCCGATTACCATCTTCTCGACCTCGAGACCCGTCCCGCCAAGCAAGCCGGCGGCTACATGACCTATTTCCCGATTCATCAAGTCCCGTTCATCTTTTCCAATTTCAACGGCACCAGCGGCGACGTGGATGTCCTCACCCATGAATTCGGTCACTCCTTCCAAGGCTTTATGGGCAAAGACATCAAGGTCCCCGACTATCGTTGCCCGACGATGGAAGGCGCGGAAATCGACTCGATGTCGATGGAATTCTTCACCCATCCCTACATGCATTTGTTCTTCGATAACCCCGAGCGTTATCGTTATACCCACCTTGCGGATTCCATTTCCTTCTTGCCCTACGGCACGACCGTCGATGAATTCCAGCATTGGGTTTACCTCCATCCGGAAGCCACCCCAGCCGAGCGCGATGCGGCTTGGTGCGAGCTTGAGGAGAAATACACGCCATTCAAGAGATCTTGCTACAAGGATTGCAATTACCTCGTTAAAGGCCATCGCTGGCTGACCCAAGGACACATCTTCAATTCGCCGTTCTACTACATCGATTACACCCTCGCCCAGGTCATGGCCTTCCAGTTCTTCAATATGGACCGCAAGGATCATGAACTCGCTTGGAAACGTTATGTGAACCTTTGCAAGATGGGCGGCAAATATCCCTTCCGAACCCTGATTACGAAGGCGCATCTCAAAGATCCCTTCGCTCCCGGCGTCATCCAGAAGACCATCCGCCCGCTGATGCAAGTCCTCAATTCCTACGATATCGACTAACTTTGAAGACCGTCCTCAAAAAAGGGCGGTTTTTTACAGCAAAAGCCGCGTGAAATGAAAAACGATGCCTTGGCAGGGGGAATTCGCCAACAGGCATCGACATGGGTGATTCTACCCTTGCGGGCATGGCGTTTGGTCTGGCCTCTCCTTTCTTGGCCTCTTGTGAGGCAACACGCTTCTATGGAAGCTAGGTCTTTTGGACCTCTGAGGTGTAATTATCCATGGACGCAAATGAAATACCTTTCAAGTTATGGGGCTTCGATATCTAAGGTCATTTATACTTCATTTTCTTATACCGATAGAGGGTTAAATAAGGGATCCATGTGTCATGAAAACCCTTAGCTTTCAATTGAGTGAGATCACCTAAAGGCATCGAAAGGTAATCCATAATATCCTCAGTGAACAGGGCATGTGATTTCCTTCTGCAAACGCAGTGGACGCGGCGGGCTTTGATACGAATTAAGAAGTGCTTCGATTTGAAGTGGCGCGAGTAATAATCCTTGGTTATGTGTTTGGTGACTTTCTGACAGTAGGGACAATAATGCAGAATCGCACCGCCGTAGTTGGTTAGCCTGTCGTAATGTCTTTGGACGATAGCGGATGCGCTTTGATCGTCCTCGCATCCATCCAAAAGTCCGTCGAAAAAGAGTGTTTTCTGTATTCTGATGGCCATAGGGGAATCTCCTCTGTGGCTGACGGGTGACAGAAGGTGGTGCGAAGACACAGGAAAAAACCGGGTCGGCGTAGGCGCTTTCTTCGATGCGGAAAAACATAGGAGTGCCTCGCCGAGCTTCCTCGGTGTTATGTGCTTGCCCCGCCAGTTTACCTTCTGTGGCTCTCTAGAGGCGCGAAATATTAATGCGTGCGAAAGAGGTTTACAAGATAAATCATCATCGGCAGGTTGTGAAAAAATGCTGATTTCCATTGGAAATCACTTTTCGCCAAAAGCCGTCCCTAGATTCTGATGCTGCGACTCGTGGCGGACGCATAGATCCTTTTTTGGGGCGCCGCCAGAGGCAACAAAAAAGGCACGCGCTTTTGGCACGTGCCTTGCCGCTCAATACTGGCGGAGGAATAGGGATTCGAACCCTAGCGCCCTGTTACAAGCCTACGAGCTTTCCAAGCCCGCCCCTTCGACCACTTGGGTATTCCTCCACATTGATTTGTGGGCATGCAAGATTATAGACACCCTTTGCCCTTCTGACAATGAAAAAATGACGAAACTGATTTTCAAGGCATTTTTCGCCTCCACGTTGTTGGCTTATTCTACGAATAATTTGCTCATGTAAGACATAGAAGGTATAGTAACGTCGATGAAAGAAATCACCGTGAATAAATTAGCCGCCGGACAAAAGGCGGAAAAATTCGTGCGCAAGTATTTGTCCGAGGCCCCTTTGGGTTTCATTTACAAAGCTTTCCGCAAGAAAGATATCAAAGTTAATGGCCACTGGGTCAATAAAGAGCACATCCTCAACGAAGGAGATGTGGTGCGGATTTACGTCACCGATCAACAACTGGAAGACTTCAAAAAACCGCGCCCCGTGACCAAGAAAGAATTCCCTTATACGATCGCTTATGAAGATGAGCATGTGTTGATCGTCGATAAGCCCAAGGGCGTCTTGGTCTACGGCGACGCCACCGGCGTCCGTGAGACGCTTGGCAACGCGGTCTTGGATTATTTGTATTTCAAAGAGGAATACGACCCGGAGACGGCTTCTTTTACGCCCTCTCCCGCCCATCGCCTTGACCGCAACACTTCCGGCTTGGTGGCATATGGCAAAACCGACGCGGCGTTAAAAGAGCTGACGTTGCTTTTTAAGGAACGTACGCAACTGGAAAAACGCTACCTGGCCCTCGCTTTGGGGGACATCGATAAAGACGGCGTTATCAATGCGCCGCTATGGAAAGACACCAATAATGGCCGCGTCTATATCCGCCCCATAGAAAAAGGCGGTAAGGAGGCCATCACCAAATACAAAGTCGTCAAACGCTATGGCGACTATACGTTAATTGAAGTGGAACTGGTGACAGGTAGAACCCACCAAATCCGTGTCCATTTGGCCTCTATTGGCCATCCTCTTATTGGCGACGAGAAATATGGTGATTTCGCCTCTTGTCGCGAAGTGAAGAAACTGACTGGCCTAGACTCCCAGTTCCTCCATGCCCACAAACTGATGTTTAAGGACGTTTCCGGCGTCCTTTCCCCTTTAAAGGGAAAAACAATCACGTCACCTTTGCCTGAGAATCTCAATAAGGTGATTGAACAACTTACGGAAAAAAGCGCAAAATAATTAATAGGAGGCTTTACATCACATGGACGTACAAGCAAATTACGAACGTTGGTTGAATTCCCCACGCGTCAGCGAAGAAGACAAAAACACGCTTCGCGGGATGACCCAGGAACAAATTAATGACGCTTTCTTTAAAAATGCCGAATTCGGGACGGGCGGTCTCCGCGGCGTGCTCGGTCCGGGCACCAACCGCGTCAATGTCCACACCGTTGGCCGTATCAGCGTCGGCTTCGCCAAATACTTGTTGGACAAATTTGGCAAGAAGGCGAACCAAATGGGTATCGCGATTTCCCACGATAACCGTTATTTCTCCCGCGAATTCACGTTGCTTGCCGCGGACATCTTCAACAAGATGGGCATCAAGGTTTATATCTTCGATGATCTCCGTTCCACCCCTGAACTCTCCTTTGCCGTCCGCGACAATGGCTGCTGTGGTGGCATCATGATCACGGCATCGCATAACCCAAAGAACTACAATGGCTACAAAGTCTACGATGAGAAGGGCTGCCAGTTGGTTCCCGACCTCGTCGAGAAGATGCTGAAGTTCATCGACGCGCTCCCCGATGAATTAAGCTATGAAGTACCCCAAGCCAAAGAGAAAGGCGAACTTGTCACTCTTGGTGAAGAGACCGATAACCGTTACTATGCCCGCGTAAAGGAAGTCCAGGTTCATCCCGAACTCGATAAGAAAGATTTCCGCGTCGTCTATTCTCCCCAACATGGTGCCTCCTATGAAGGCGCGATGTCCGTGTTCTCTTCCTTGGGATACGAAATCATCCCCGTCAAGGAACAATGTGTCCATGACCCGAACTTCGGCGCGACCTTATCGCCGAACCCCGAAGTCGCGACCGCTTGGGATCTGCCTCTTGCCTACGCCCGTAAATACAACGCCCAGCTCGTCGTCATGACCGACCCTGATGGCGACCGTTGCGGTTTGGCGTATCGCGGCAAAGACCGTCGTTACCATCGTTTGACGGGTAACGAATCCGCCGCGTTATTGATCGACTATATTCTCTCCGAAAAGAAAAAGGCGGGGGTTTTGCCGGCGAATCCCGTCATGTATGACACTATCGTTTCTTCCTCTTTAGGAAGGAAAGTGGCCCAGTCCTATGGCGTCAGCGTCGAATCCTTCCTCACCGGATTCAAGTTCATCGGTTCGCGCATTGGCTACTATGAAGACCAAGGCAAAGGCCCCAAATTCGTCTTCGGTTATGAAGAATCCTATGGCTGCTTGGCCTCCGATTTCGTCCGTGACAAAGATGGCATCCAAGCCATCCTCCTCTACACCGAGATGGCCTTGTTCCATTATCGTCAGGGACGTGACCTTGGCGAAGCCTACGAAGAACTCCAGCAACGCTTTGGCTACCACCTCGCGATCATGAAAGACATGTATTTCGAAGGCATGGAAGGCAATGCGACCATGCAACGCATCATGAAGTCTCTCCACGAGAGACCCTGCCCCGTCATCGCAGGCACCCCTGTGGCATATGTCGAAGATTATCTCTCCGATAGGCGCATCTTCGCCGATAAGGGCAAAAAAGAGGAGAAGATCGTTGGCTTACCAGCCTCTGATGTCTTAAAGTTCTTCCTCAACGATGGCAGCACCCTCTGCATCCGTCCTTCCGGAACCGAACCTAAGGTTAAGTTCTACATCGAAGTCGTCGGTGAAAAGAAAGGCCTCGCCGAGAAGGCTGAGGCGCTATACGAAGGCTTCCTTAAGGACGCTGGCATCAACTAACGCCCGAATTCTTCCATCAACGCAACCATGACTCCGTCCTCGTCGACGGAGTTTTTGGTATGCGGGAAACGGGACAATAATGATGGCACCTTGTTTTCTTTCATCGCGAAGGGGCGGCCGGAGGCATCGAGCATGGAAATGTCGTTTTCCGCGTCCCCGAAGGCGTAGACGTCTTCTTTGACGTTGCCTAAGGCTTCCATGACGTAACGCAAAGCCGCGCCTTTATCTGAGCCGGGGATGAAAAGCTCAGAATGTGTGTTGTTGCTCCACGAGCGCCAGCCAATGCCCGGGACAGATTCGCAAGCTGCACGCAATTCCCCCATTTTCTCGATAGGGCAGTTGAAGAGGCAAGTGTAGACGTCTTCTTTAACCGTCTGTTCGAGGTCGCCGCGGATGATCTTCATGTCCGCATAGGGGAAATAACGGTCCAGTTTATCGTCTTCAGCGTTGATGTAGATATTGTCGAAGGACTCCGCCATATAGGAGGAGACGATGGCTTTGGTCTTATGGACGAGATCGCGTATGGTGGAAGCGTTAAAAGAACGTTTTAAGGGGACGAAAGAAGCGTCGGATGGATGGAAGACTAAAGCACCGTTATAGCAAATGACGGGGGAGTGAAGCTGCAGGTCTTCATAGATCTTTTTCATCGAGCGAAAAGGACGCCCGGAGGCAAGGACGATCTCGTGGCCTTCATTGGAAAGGCGCCGCAAATACGCGCCAGTGGCAGGGGAGTACCTGCCTTTCACATCGAGTAACGTCCCGTCTAAATCGATGGCAATAAGCTTCTTAGTCATTATCGATGTTCAATAATCCGACCGCGTTTTGCACGCGTTTTAGGGTCTTTTGCGCAATGGCACGAGCCTTTTCCGCACCTTTTTGCAGGACGGGGAGATAAGATTTGGATTCAATGATTTCGCGATATTTGGCTTGGAACGGTTCAAGTTCGGCGACGACGGCATCGGCCACTTCGCGCTTGAAGTCGCCATAGCGGTATCCTTGGAAGTGGGCTTCCGCTTCCTCGATGCTGATTTCCTTCATTGAGGCATAGATGACGAGCAAATTGGAAATGCCCGGCTTATTTTCTTTGTCGTATTTGACTTCGCAGCCAAGGTCGGTGACGGCAGACATGATTTTCTTGCGCACGGTCTTCATGTCGTCTTTGAGGAAGATGTCACCTTTGGGGTCTGATTTGGACATCTTCACGGTGGGGTCGGAAAGGGACATGATGCGGGCGCCGACTTTGTTGATTTTGTAGTTGGGCAGGACGAGAGTGTCTTTGCCATAACGCTTATTCATGCGGTTGACGAGGTCGCGGGTGATTTCCACATGCTGCACTTGGTCCTCGCCAACGGGGACAATGTCCGCATCATAGAGGATGATGTCGGCCGACATCAAAACGGGATAGGCGAACAAACCTAACCCAATGGCGGATTCGTTCATGTGTTTGGACTTTTCTTTGAACTGAGTCATGCGGGAAAGCTCGCCCATGTAGAGATAGTTCTGGACGATAGCGTTAAGTTCCGCGTGCTGTGGGACGGAGGATTGGGTGAAAATGGTGGCCTTTTCCGGATCGAGTCCCGAAGCCAAATAAAACGCGGCCAAGTCGCGGGTGTTATTACGAAGGAATTCAGGATCGATAGGTAAAGTCAACGCGTGAA
>JAGAHY010000012.1 GCA_017626815.1 Bacilli bacterium
GATCGCCTCCTTTAGGCAATGAAATTGTAGCCCATCCCGTCGAGTGGACGCCATTAAAAAAGTCACGTCCAAGAAAAAGCCCAGAAAAAATGGCTGAAATTTTTATTTCCTAAATTTTGGACATGACTTTTTTATTTAACCATCCATTTGGGTAAGACGGCATCTATTGGGAGTACATAGTCGCCGGTGCCATTCTCGTTAACGCAGTCTAAGGCGACACGACAGATTTACTCCACTTGTACGGGAAAATACATATTTTCGCTGCAAAACATGGTTAAACGACAAGAAAACCGCCTTGGCAAGGCTGCCTTGGCGGTTTCATTGACGTGTTTATTTTTTGATGGGATGGATGACTTCGAGACCGCCCATGTATTTGCGGAGCGCCTCAGGGATGACAATGGAGCCGTCTTCGAGTTGGTTCTGCTCGACGAGCGCGGGGAAGACGCGGGAAGTCGCTAAGCCAGAGCCGTTAAGCGTATGGGCGAAGTGTAGCTTGCCATTCTCGTCTTTGTAACGGATCATGCCGCGGCGGGCTTGGTAATCCCTGGCGTTGGAGACGCTGGAGACTTCCTTGTAGATGCCCATCGATGGGATGTAGACTTCGATGTCATAGGTACGGGCCATGGAGTGGCTGCAATCGCCAGCGGCAAGCTTATCGACCTGGTAGGTCAAACCGAGTCCTTCGACGAGTTTCTGGGCCTTATGGTACATTTCCTCGAAAGCGGCATCGCTGCCCTCTTCGGTGGTATATTGGACCATCTCGACCTTGTTGAACTGATAGCCGCGGATCATGCCGCGCTCTTCGGTACGGTAACTGCCCGCTTCCTTACGGTAGCAAGGCGTATAAGCGAAGTATTTCTTCGGAAGTTCGCTTAAGGGCATTACCTCGTTACGGTGGAGGTTGACCAAGGCGGTCTCCGCGGTCGGGAGGATGAACTTACGCGGTTCCATGCCCTCCAACCAGAAGACATCTTCGGCGAATTTCGGGAATTGGCCCGCGGTATAGCCGGAATCATAATTGAGGATATGGGGAGGGAGGATCATCTCATAGCCATCGGCGAGATGGTTCTCGATGAAATAATTGAGCAACGCCCATTCCAGCCTAGCGCCGAGATTGGTGTAAATCCAGGTGCCGGTCCCGGAGATTTTCGCGGCCCTCTTGTAGTCAATAAGTCCGCACATCTCGCATAAAGTGACGTGATCGCGGGGCGTGAAGTTAAATTTCTGTTCTTCGCCGAAATGGTAAATCGGGTGGTTATTTTCTTTGCCGCCGGCCACCAAATCTTCGTCCGGCATATTCGGAAGCACTTCGACCAAAGCCTTTAATTCGGCCTCGATGCGTTCAAGTTCTGCTTCGCCTTCCTTATTCGCGGCGGCCAAAGCTTTGACTTGAGCGAAGATGGGGGTGACGTCTTCGCCGGCTTTCTTTTTCGCGGGGACGGAGGCGGAGAGTTTGTTTTGCTCCGCTTTGTTCGCCTCAACCTTCAAAAGGAGTTCTTTTCTCTTGGCGGCGAGGGCGATGATGGGTTCGGGGTCAAAGTCCCAGAGCTTCTTGGCTAAGGCGGCTTTGACGTATTCCGGTTTTTCTAGGATAAGTTTGAGATCAATCATCGATATTCTCCTGAAGCGAGCGCTTCATAATAATCTTTGAGCTTGTGCCCATACGAGATGAGGTTATGGGCTTTGGCGATGGCGTAGGCCTGCTCTATTGTGCTCTTGGCGGTGCCATAGTTCAACGAGGTGAGGTAATTCGCTATCGCTTCCGGGCTAGGGAAGAAGAAGCAGGATTCCCCCTCGACGAGGATGGGGTTGGGATAAGGTGAGGAGAGGGCTACGACCTGAGTCCTGGAGGCGAAGGCCTCAATCGGGGCGATGGGGTCGGGTCGGAAGGAGTCGTTGCTGATATAGGCGATGGAATTCATCAAAGCGCTGCGGTAGACGTCGTCCTGGACGATGTCTTTGAAATGCAGGTTCTTCGGCCGATGCAGCTTGCAGAGCTTCTTCGCGAAGTCGAAATGGTCGTAGCTTTTCTTCGCCCCAAAAAAGTAAAATTGTAAGTTTGGAGCGGCTTTTGCAACCTTTTTCACCAAATTGATGGTTTTTTTATCGTTATAGGAACCTGTGGCAACGACAGTTTTCACATCGGGCTTGATGCCAAAGTAACGGGGGAAGATCTTGCTCTCGGCGGCTGTCTTGGAGAAGCGGTTCATACGCACCGCGGGCTCTAAGATTTCTATCGGCGAGGTGACACCGAATTGCTTGGCGAGGTCAAGCGTGGTCTTGTCCGGAACGAGGACGAGGTCGGCTTCGTTGAGTAGCGCAAGGCCTTTCTTCTTAAGTTTCAACGGCCCTTCCGGTTCTAAGAAGGCACTCGCAGGTTCGTCTTCGCAATAGAAGGCGGAGACGACCGTGGCCACTCCCGCCTCTTTTTGGGCCCTTAGCGCAGGTAAATCCTCCGGGGAGAGGAAATGGGCCACATCGACGCCATCTTGAGGCGTATCGACCCAAGAGACGTCGACAAGCTCGCACGCGCCTTTGAGGGTTTTGCGAAGTCTCGCTCCCTCAAAGGCGTCGATGCCGCTGCTTTTTTTGTGATAGACGAAGACCTTCATGGCCTAAGGATTATTCCTCCGAGCCTTGGTCCGCGTCATCCCCGTCTAAGGTGTCGGGGGTGAAGGGGGTGTCGTCGATCAAGGTTTCGTCAATGGGTTGCTCTTCCGGCTCATATTCCTCTTCGGGTTCGTCCGAATGCGGGATGATGGCGATGGAAGCGACGCGGGTCTTATCATCGATGTTGATGATCTTGACGCCTTGGGTCTTCCTGCCGGCGATTTTGATTTCGGAAATCGGGGTGCGGATGACGATGCCGCTGGCGGTGACGACGAGCAAGTCTTCATCGCCGCTGATGGCGCGGACGCAGCAGAGTTTGCCGTTTTTGGCGGTCAAATTCATGGTCGTAACGCCTTTTGCGCCCCTCTTGGTGACGCGGTAGCCGTCATAGTGGCGGGTGGTGCCGTCTTCCATGGTCACTTCCGCATCGGAAGCATAGGAGATTTTGCCATAACCGCGCGTGGACAAGACGAGGAGCTTATCGCCTTCGAAGGAGCCCGTGACGCCGACGATGATGGAACCATCTTTGAGGTCCATGCCGGTGACGCCGGCCGCGGTGCGGCCCATGGAGCGGACTTCGTCTTCGAGGAAGGTGCAGAGCTTGCCGTTGCTCGAAGCGAGGGAGATATAGGATTTGCCGTCGGTGCGCTTGACGTCGAAGAGGTCGTCGCCTTCTTTTAAGCCAACCGCGATCTTACCGTTGCGGTTGATGAGGGCGAATTCCTTGAGGGAAGTACGCTTGACAATGCCGTGCACCGAGGTGAAGAAGAGGTAGTTATCTTCGGGATAATCGTCGCAAGGAACGATGGCCACCACTTTCTCGTCCTTATCGAGGTTGAGGAAGTTCTGGGCGGGTACGCCTTTGCCAACGCGGCCAGAATCGGGAATCTGGTAGCCGCGGAGGCGGTAGACCTTACCAAGCGTCGTGAAGAAGAGGATGTCGGTGTGGGTCTTGGTGTGGATGATGAGGCGGGTGATGTCACCTGCGGTCATCTTCATGCCGGTTAAGCCACGTCCGCCGCGGTGCTGCGTGGAGAAGGTGTCGTCATCCATGCGCTTGATATAACCATTGCGGGTGAGCGCGATGATGATGTTCTTCTGCGGGATGAGGTCTTCGTTTTCGATATCCGCGGCTTCGTCGGAGATCTCGGTGAGACGGTCGTCGCCGAATTTCTCTTTGATTTCGGTGATCTCCTTGATCATGAGCTCGACGATGTTGTCTCTGGAGGAGAGGAGGCGGTTGTATTCGGCGATATTGGCCTCGAGTTCGGCTTTTTCGGCGAGGAGTTTGTTCTGTTCCATGCCTTGCAAGCGGCGAAGGGTCATCGCCAAGATGGCATCACACTGCTCTTCCGAGAGGCCAAAGCGTTCGTTCAAACGGGCCTTGGATTCGCTATCATCGGCGGAATCGCGGATGATGTGGATGACTTCATCGATGTTATCGTGGGCGAGGATCAAGCCGTCGACGATGTGGAGACGGCGGGTATCTTCGGCCAAAAGATATTGGGTTCTGCGGGTCAAGACGCGGACTTGGAAGTCGACATAGTCCTTTAATAAGGGAATGATGCCGAGAGTCTTCGGCGCGCCATCTTCAAGGCAGAGGTTGATGATACCGAAGTTGGTCTGCAAGTCGGTATGCTTGAGCAAGTTGTTCGCGACCACTTCGGGGATCATGTCCTTGCGAAGCTCGATGACGACGCGGATGCCTTCTTTATTGGATTCATCACGGACATCGGTGATGCCTTCGATGACTTTATCGCGAACAAGTTGGGCGATCTTTTCGATCATCGCGGATTTGTTGACCTGATAAGGAATTTCCGTGACGATGATGCGGGATTTGCCGTTCTCCATCTCTTCCACGTGGTATTTGGAACGGATGGTGACGGTGCCAATGCCGGTGGTATAGGCGTCTAAGATACCTTGGCGGCCCAAGATGATGCCACCGGAGGGGAAGTCCGGGCCAGGGAGATAGGAATTCATGATCTCCGCGGCGGTGATGTCGGGGTTTTTGGCGACGGCGATGACCGCGTCGATGGCTTCACGCATATTATGGGGAGCCATGTTGGTGGCCATACCGACGGCGATACCTTGCGAACCGTTGACGAGAAGGTTCGGGAAGCGGGAAGGCAAGACTTCCGGCTCTTGGAGGGTGCCGTCATAGTTGGGCACGAAGTCGACGGTATCTTTGTCTAAATCGCGGACCATTTCCAAGGAAAGCTTGGACATTCTGGCCTCGGTATAACGCATAGCGGCGGCTTCGTCGCCATCGATGGAGCCGAAGTTACCGTGACCGTCGACGAGGGTGTAACGGAGGGAGAAAGGCTGAGCCAAACGGACCAACGTGCCATAGAGGGCAGCGTCGCCGTGAGGGTGATATTTACCCATGACGTCGCCGACGATACGAGCGCATTTCATGTGGGGCTTGGAAGGAAGCATGTTGGTTTCCTTCATGCCGAAGATGATGCGGCGCTGAACGGGTTTGAAGCCATCGCGGACATCGGGATGGCGCGGCTGACGATGACCGACATGGAGTAGTCAAGGAAGGCCGTGCGGACTTCGGCGGTGACATCACGGTCAATCAAGCCGGGGATGATGCCGGAGACGGCCGCTTCATGGCCGAACATGGCGTCTTCGGATTGGGCGCCTTCGTGGGAGAAAACCGGACTCGCGGCTTCTTCTTCGTTGGCGACTTCGTCTTTGTTTTCGACGTCTTCGCCTTCTAGGATTTTCTTTTCATCGTTATCCATGGTGTTTCCTCCTTATCAGATATCGAGGTTCTTGACGAACTTCGCGTTTTCGGTGATGTACTGGCGGCGCGGCGCGACATCGTCGCCCATGAGCTCGCTGAACGCTTTCTCTGCGTCGGCGGCATCATCGACGGTGATGCGGATCATCTTCCTGGCCTTGGGGTCCATGGTGGTTTCCCAGAGCTGTTCGGCGTCCATTTCACCTAAGCCTTTGTAACGCTGGAAGGCGAAGCCGGGCTTGAGGTTGAGTTCTTTACGGAGCTTTTCGAGCTGCGCGTCGTTATAGGCATAGTAAGAGCTGCCTTTGTAATCGACCTTATATAGGGGCGGCTGAGCGATGTAGACAAAGCCACCTTCGAGAAGCGGTCTCATGAAGCGATAGAAGAAGGTCAACAGCAACACGCGGATGTGGTCGCCGTCGACGTCAGCATCGGTCATGATGACAATTTTGTGATAGCGGATCTTGGTGACGTCGAAGTTATCGCGGATGCCTGCGCCGATGGCGGTGATCATATTGCCGATTTCGGCGTTGGCCCAGATGCGGTCTTCGCGGGCTTTTTCAACGTTAAGAATTTTACCGCGGAGGGGGAGAATCGCCTGCGTTTCACGGTCGCGGCCGTTTTTGGCGGAACCGCCTGCGGAGTTGCCCTCAACGATATAAAGCTCGCAGATCTCGGGGTCTTTGGAGCTGCAGTCGGCAAGTTTGCCGGGGAGGGTGGTGATTTCTAACGCGGATTTGCGGATCTTTTCGCGGGCGACGCGAGCGGCATCACGGGCTTTAGAGGCAAGTTGAATCTTCTCGATGATACCCTTGGCTTCGGCGGGGTTTTCCATCAAGTATTGCTGGAGATTTTCGCCGACGACGGAGGAGACAATCTTGCGCACTTCGGAGTTGCCGAGTTTGGTCTTGGTCTGGCCTTCGTATTGGGGGTTGGGGTGTTTGACGGAGACGACGGCGGTCAAACCTTCGCGGCAGTCTTCACCCGTGAAGTTCTTCTCGTCTTCCTTGAGGAGTTTGGATTTACGGGCATAGTCGTTGAGGATGCGGCCGAGAGCTAAGTTGAGGCCTTCGACGTGGGTGCCGCCTTCCTTGGTGGAAATGTTGTTGCAGAAGGAATAGATACCGTCTTGGCTATAGGAGTCGGTCCACTGGAGGGCGACTTCGGCATAGATGCGGACCTTGGTCTCGCCGTCGGCCAACGTGACTTCTTCCGCGCCTTGGCAGTAGATGGGCTCGACGTTGACGGGGGCTTTGACTTGGTCGATGTATTTGACGTATTCGCGGATACCGCCATCGTATTTGAAGGTCTCGGTGACGGGCTCATCGCCACGGTCATCGATCAAGGTGATGGAGATACCGCCGTTGAGGAACGCCATCTGACGGAGGTGGTTCTTGATGGTGTCGTAGTTATAGACGGTGGTTTCGGTAAAGATGGTGGGGTCAGGTTGAAAGGTGACGGTCGTGCCGCGTTCGTCGGAATCGCCGATGCGGGTGAGGTGACCTTGCGCGTGGCCGCCATGTTCGAAGCGGAGGAAATATTTACCGCCATCGCGGCAAACGGTGACGTCCATCCAGGTGGAAAGAGCGTTAACGACGGAAGCGCCGACGCCATGGAGGCCACCGGAGACTTTATAGCCGCCATCGCCGCCGAATTTACCGCCAGCGTGGAGGATGGTGAAGACGGTTTCGACACCGGAGAGGCCCGTTTTGGCAACGACATCGACGGGGACGCCGCGGCCATCGTCCTTAACGGTGATGGATTCGCCTTTGTTGATGGTGACGATGATGGATTTGCAATAGCCCGCCAGAGCTTCGTCGATGGAGTTGTCGACGATTTCCCACACGAGGTGGTGCAAACCTGCCGAAGCGGTCGTGGCGATATACATGCCAGGACGTTTACGGACGGCTTCTAGGCCCTCGAGGACTTGGAGGTCCCCCGCGCCGTAATCGGCTTTGGCGCGCTCTAGTTCTTTTTCATTGGTTACGTCTTGTTTGGCGTATTGGAAACGATCCTCTTCGTGGAATTCGTTTCCCGTGGTGACTTTTTCTTCTTCTGCCATCACTAATTCCTCCTTATGGCTTTATGGTCGGCGACCTCGTATACCGAAGCGCCGCGAAGTGACAAATCGGTTGCGGTCAGGAAGCTTTGCCCCAGTTTTTCTAAATAGGCAAGCAATCTGGCCTGGTTTTCGGCGTCAAGTTCGCTCGTGACGTCATCGAGCACGCAGATGGGTTTCTTCTCCGACTCTTCGATGAGGAAGAAGGGGGAGAGTTTCAACGCCAAGGCGGCCATACGGTTTTCGCCCTGGGAGCCAAATTCCGCGACGTCCTTGCCGTTATATTTCAGCGAGAAGTCTTCGCGGTGCGTACCTATCGAGGTGGATTTATGGAGGAGATCGCCCTCCAAGGCGTCCTGATAGGCTTTCTGAGCCCGTTGCTTGAATGACCCATCGTCCCGCACGAAGGGACGGTAGACCAAGGAACAGGTGGATGTTTCGCCGCGGAGATCCTTGAGGACCCCGGGTAAGACGGCGTTGAGGGAGGTGACGTACATCGTGCGATAACGGACGATGGGTTCCTGCACCTCGATGAGTTGCTCGGTGATAACCTCGAGCAATTCGCGGTTGCGCCCGCCTTCTTTAAGCAGGGCGTTACGGGATTTGAGCAAGGTCGCGTACCTGCCGATGAGGGCAAGGTAATCGTTAGAACGCTTGCTCAGGCTCACGTCGAGGAAATTCCTGCGCTCGCCAGGCGGCCCTTTGAAGAGCCTGACGTCGGATGGGGTGAACAGCAGGACGTTGGTGATCCTACTAAGCTCGCTAAGCCGACGCACGGGCTTCCCGTTGAGGAAGATCCGTTTCCCTTCCTCGCTTAGTTCGATGAGGATCTCGCGGTGGAGTTCTCCTTCGCGAACATAGGCGCGAATCGAGCAGGCTTCCGAACCAAATCGGATGAGGTTTTTCTCTTCCTGAGTGCGCCAAGAACGGGCCAAAGAAAGAAAATAGACCGCTTCGGCGAGGTTGGTCTTGCCGCTGGCGTTGCTGCCGAGAATCAAGTTCGCCCCCTCCCCGAATTCGAGGTCGAGGCTAGCGTAACTTCGGAAGTTCGTCAGGACAAGTCGCTCGAGGATCATGCCTCAATCGCGAAAGCCTGGCCGAGGACGTTCACTTCGTCGCCCGGATAGAGCTTGCGGCCCCTCCGGCAATCGACCTCCCCGTTGACGAGGACTTCATGCTCCGCGAGGAAGGCTTTGGCCTCACCTCCGTTGCCGATGAGATTCACCAGCTTCAGCAATTGCCCCAGAGTGATGTACGGGGTCGTGATTTTGACGTTGCGATTGTTCTTCATATATTTAGGCGGCTTCGTCCGCTAGAATAGTTTACTACATAGTAGTAAAGAAAAATAGTCTTTTTTCGCGTTTTTTGCCATGAATTTTTGACGTTTTGGGGCCGTGAGTGAAAATACCTATTTGGCATAAGAAAACGCCTAGAAGGGCGTGAAAAGGGCAAAAACAAAGGCAGCGCATCGGCTGCCGTGTTATTTAGTATTCGGAATAAGGGTTTCCAGGATCGACGGGACCATGTTTGACCGGCTTCTCGACGGGAGGAGGTGGCAAGATCTCGTTATCGGGGTTATGCGTGACGGGAGAGTTGCACACGGGGCAGATGATATGAGCCCCGTTAGTTTTATCGAAGAGCACGTCCTCGGCGTAATATTCGAGGTCGAGCTGGCATTTGGGGCAACGGATCGCGAAACGCTTGCGGATGATGCTGACGGCCATGGATCTTCTCCTTAATAGGTCCTCATTGGGGTAATGAGTTCGATAACGGTGTCGTCTTTGGGACTAAGGACCACAAAGGGCTTCATTTCCGCTTGGAAGCAGATGCGCACGTCCTCGGACTTCAAAGCCTTGATGGCATCGATGACGAAGACGGAATTGAAGGAAACTTCAAGACGCTCGCCGGTATAGGAGAAGGTCTGGATGGACTCAAGGGCGGAGCCGCTTTGCTCAGAGCGGGCGGAGACCTGCACTTCTTCTTCCGTCATCGAGAGTTTGACGACGTAGTCACGCTCAGCGGAGAGTAAGGAGGCGCGGGACATCGCGGAGAGGAGTTCCTGCGCATTGACTTCGAGGTAATAGTTGAAGGTCTGCGGGATGATGGCCCTGGTGACGGGATAATCACCGGAGATGAGCCTGGAGCAGACGATCGTGTTCTCAAAGAGGAAGAGGATACTCGAATCAGAGACCGCGAGGGTGACTCGCTTAGCGCCTTCGAAAAGGTGCGTGACATCCGTGAGGGTGCGGGCTGGCACGTTGCAGCGGAAGCGGGCATCGGAATCGATGTTTAAGGTCTTCCTGGCCAAACGGGCGGAGTCGGTCGCGGTGGCGGTGAGGACGCCATCGGTCGCCTCGAGGTTCAACGCGGTGAGAATCGGGCGTTGTTCTTTGTTGGAAGCCGCGAAGGCGCTTTGCTCGACGAGGGCGGAGAATTCCGCGCAATCAAGGGTCAAGATAACGCCGTTAGGCTCCAAGTCGATATCGGTGAAGGCCTCGGCCTTGATGCAGTTCAGTTTGAAGGAGGAACGGCCGTCATCGATTTTGGCGATGGAGTCATCGATGATTTCCATTGTGAGTTCGATGCCATCCATGCGGCGGACGACTTCGGTGAGCAATTTAGCGTTGATTAACGCGGCACCTAAGCCGGCAGCGCGGATGATTTCTTTTTCGCCAATGCGGTAAGGAACCAAGCATTGGATGGTGATTTCTTTATTGGTGCCGGTGACTTCGAGACCTTTTTCATTGAGGTCAAGTTTCAAGTTCGCGAGTAACGGATCTGCGGATTTGCTGGCAATAGCCTTGGAAGCGGTGTTCAAGGCTTTGAGGAATTGTTCTTTATCGATGCTAAGGCGCATGAGCTATCTCCTTACATATTTTTTAAAATTTGGAATATTTATTAACAATAGTTATAAGAGGTGTGCGCAGTGTGAATAACTAGGTTTTCTAGCGCTGGTAACGATTGTACCATGACTGGGCTTTATGATGAACACTTTATTTATAATAAAGGAACTATTTCGTAAGCTTGGTTTTCAGGTCGTCGATGGCCTTTCTAAGGTCTGCGTCTAACTTCAGTGACTTTTCCACTTTTTCTACACCTTTCATGGCGGTGGCGTGGTCACGGCCTCCGAAGTATTGACCGATCTTGGTGAAAGGCAATTGCATCATCATCTTCATCAGATACATGGCGATGTGCCTGGCCAAGGCGATTTGGGAGGTGCGGATCTTTCCCGTGAGCTGGGAAGGGGTCAAATTGTAGTAATCCGCGACGACGGCGACAATTCGTCCTTCGGAGAGGTTTGTGCGGTCATCTTGGGCGGCCACAAGCCCTTGGATAGCTTCTACGGCTACTTCGATCGTGATGTGCTTGGTGGGCTTCATGTTAATGGTGTAGAAGAGCAAGCGAGTCAAGGCTCCTTCGAGTTCACGCACGTTATTGGAGAAACGCGTGGCGAGGAAGGAAATGACATCTTCGTCGAAGTCGTTGACATCGAGTCCGCTGGCCGTGATTTTGGTGCGCAGAATCTCCGCGCTGGTGGCTAAATCAGGGCGCTTAATGGACAGCACAAGGCCGGCTTGGAAACGGGATTTCAGACGGTCGTCGAGCCCTTCGAGGAGGTTTGGATGCTGGTCGGAAGTGATGACAATTTGCTTCCCGGCCTTCTCTAAATCAGCGAAGACGACGAAGAACATTTCCATCGTTTTCTTCTTTCCGATGAGGAACTGAATATCGTCGATTAATAGGCAATCCACCTCGGTCTTGAAGTACTGGGCCAAGGTCTGTTCTTCTTTGTACCCTTGGGTGAACTTGATGTACTCGTCGACAAAGTCTGCAGCGGCAATATAGAGGACTTTTGCGGTCGGTTTTTCCTCTCTTAGGGCATTTCCGATGGATTGCATCAAGTGGGTTTTGCCGAGTCCGGAATCGCTATAAAGAAGCAAGGGGTTGAAGAGTTTTCCTGGGTTTTTGGAAATCATCAACGCAGCCTGGTAAGCCTCGCGGTTGGAGTCGCCGACGACGAAGGACTCAAAAGTGAATTTCGGGTCGAGGTGGCTGTCCGCGAAGAAGGATGGTTTCTCCTTGCGTTCCTCTTGGAGCTTCTTCACTTCGCTCTTCTCGACGAACTCGATGGTGAAGTTGGTTCCGGTGACCTCCTGGACGCAGCGGTCGACAATGTCTTGGTATCTGCTGCGGATGATGATAGGAGCTAAAGAAGAGTTGGCCACGACGATCATAGTCGAGCCGTTTAATGAATCCACGTAAGTCTTATCGAAAAAGGAGTCATAGACGCGCTGATCGTTAATGCGGTCGTGGATTTTCAGTAAGACGCGGTCCCAGAGCTGGGACAATTCAGAGATAGTGGAACTCATATGCAACTCCTTTGCAGGGCAAATTATAGGGGCGCGCCCGTGAATTTCCACGAAGAATTTTGCCAAAAATTAAACTTTGCACATTTTTGTCGAAATCCGACCCCCGTTTATCGGCATTTTTGGCATTTATTCACATTTTCACATTGTGCGTAACTTGTGAATAATTTCCCTGTGAATTGGAATATGTGAATAAATGGGCTAATTTCCAAGTTGTTCACCGAGTTATTTTTCTATTGGATATAAGGTATCATCGGAAGTTTTCGCATTTGTTCACAGAAAATGTGAATTCTCGCGCACAGGTCCGTTTTTCTGCGATGAATCAAGGCAAAACGGACCACTGAGAAAGCGAATAGATTGTGAAAAAGTGACTTTTAAGGGTAAAAAGCGTCAATGTTGACGATATTATGGCGCGGGCTTTGGCATCTTTAGCGCGTTTAAAAATGAATTTCATCCCATACGTGTATACATATGCGCATGATTTTGTTGCCCAAGGGATTGCAACCCCCTATAATAGCGCTTGCTTAAAAGCAAAGGAGAACCTCGTCATGGGCAAGAAAACGTATCAACCCTCTAAGAAAAAACACGCCAACAAGTGCGGATTCCGCGCTCGTATGGCTACCGCGGGAGGCCGCAAGGTCATCGCCAAACGCCGCGCCAAAGGCCGCATCAAATTAGCGGACTAAGTCGGTGATGGGCCATGAAAAAGACCAACACCGTCAAAGCGCATCGCGAATTTGACCGTGTCATTCATCATGGCCGTGTGATCAAATCGCCTCATTTCTCTGTTTATTTCGTTCCTTCTTCCCTCGAATATGCCCGCATCGGCATCTCCGTGGGTAAGAAGAACGGGATTGCGGTGAAAAGAGTGCGTATCAAACGGCAAGTCCGGGCGATGGTCGCCAAAGGTGACTTGCTGTCCTTAAAGGCGGATATCATCATCACCATCCGCCCGACTTATGACCCGGCCGAATACACCGGGTTAGA
This sequence comes from Bacilli bacterium, assembly GCA_017626815.1. GTDB lineage: Bacteria > Bacillota_I > Bacilli_A > RFN20 > CAG-826 > Alloenteromonas. The sequence goes on from JAGAHY010000012.1 coordinate 12,770, forward strand.
GGAGGAGTTGCTCTCCTCCCTTTCACGAATGAAGGAAACGATCATTGAAACAGTTCAAGCATAAAAAACTACTCTCGTTTGGTGCTATTGGGCTTGGCGTTTTGTTGCTGACTTCGTGCACTGCGAACTTCTGCTCCCCCGTGGACATGTCGTCCATGGCTTACCCTTTTGATCAAGGCGTCACCGTCTATGTGACCAAAGCAGAATACGAAGCGCTGAAGACTGGCGAAGAAACCAAGGCCATCATCGAAAAAGAGGAAGCATTCAGCGCCGAAGCGCAGCTCTTCGGCCTTCCCGCGCTTGCTGGTCCCGCCTTCGTGGACGATGATGGAAATGTATTAAACGATAATGTTTATAAATATATCCCCATCGCTCCGGTCAAGGAGGGCGAATATAAGCTTAGCCCCACTTATGCAAACGCGAACAAAACCACGGGCTTTTTCAAGGACTTCATCACCGCTGCGAATAATGCCGGGTTTGTCTTACCTTCCCTGTATTACTACGCCGCGATGGATGATTATGTCTTGAAGAACGCGGCCGCGAAATATTTCCTCCCCGACGTCGAAATTGTCTCCGCGACCCACTTCGAAACGTGTTTGTCCAAAAATTCGTCCGAATTCAAGGATAAACTCGCAACTGTCGTCGTCGGCAGCGAAGCGAATCTTGGCGAAAACTACGTCGCCGTTAATCCCTACACCCAAGTTGATCCCAAGGAAAACCCCACGGAAATCTCCTCGGATCACTCCATTCTCCGTAAGGCTGGCTGGGTGAAGTTTGGCGGATACGACGCCGAAAAGAACGCCAGACCCTTCCTTGGCAACTACAAGCTTTGGAACGATGCCTTGCGCGCCAAGACCTACCTTGGCTACAGCGAACTCGGCATCTTTGATGTGCCGGGCGCCGACTACCTCACCTACTATTCCAACCAAATCAGCGCTAAGGTGAACACGGTGCGTTCCTGCATCGCCACCCGTACTGGCGAATTCGGCCACTACGGCACCCTCGCGGATTGGCGCGTCTCCATCGAACAGAAAGACTGGGGCTATGCCTGGGGCAAAGGCTTCCTTGAAGGCTTGCTCGTCTACCCCGTCACCTGGATGTTGGACACCATGGCTTACGGCTTTGACCCGGCCCTCACCGGCGCTGGCCAAATCTGGGCCCTCGTCATTGTCACGTTAATCGTCCGTGGCTTGCTGCTATTGGTCAGCTTCCGCACGACGATGGACAACCAAAAGATGCAGGCTTTGCAGCCAGAACTCGCCAAACTGCAGCAAAAATATCCTAACGCCAACACCAACCAAGCGGAGAAACAAGCCCTTGGTCAGGCTCAGATGAAGCTATACAAACTGCATGGCATCAAGCCCTTTAGGCAAATCATTGTCATGATCGTTCAGTTCCCTGTATTCATCTGCGTTTGGGCTGGTTTGCAGGGTTCCGCCGCGCTATCTACCGGCGAATTCATCAATATGCGCCTCTCGGATAACATCAATACCATCTTGTTTAATACGAAGGGTACTTGGTATGCCAACACCACCGGCTGGTGGACGGCCTTGGTCCTCTTTATCTTGATGGCCGCCACGCAGATCTTCGCGATGGTCCTCCCCAGAATCCTCGCCAAGAAGATGACGAAGAACGTGGCAAAGATGTCCAAGAGCGCAACGGCGAACCAGCAGAACAACACCATGAAGTTCGTCTCTTATGGTTTGATCATCTTCACAATCGTCATGGGCTTCTTCCTCCCCTCGGCCATGGGTATCTATTGGTTGATTGGCGGTTTGATTTCCATCGTTCAGACCGTGATTACGCAAATTATCATGGCCAAAGGCAAGAAAGGTAGGAAGTAAACATGAAAGAATTTACTGCGAAAACAGTCGACGAAGCCATCGCTCAGGCCGCGGAAATCCTTGGCGTTGAAGCCAATGCCCTCGTTTACGAGGTAAAAGAGGAGAAAAAAGGTCTCTTTAAGAAGAGTGCGACCATCTCCGTCTATGAAGACGAAGACGCCGCGTCCTTCGCTGAATCCTACCTCAAAAAAGCTCTTAAGGCTCTTGGCGTGGACATCGAAACCGAATCCAAGATTGAGGATGGCATCATCAAAATCACCATTGATTCCGATGCTAACCCCATTCTCATCGGCAAAGGCGGCAAAACTTTGCAATCCCTCAACGAGGTGACCAAGTTCGCCGTCTCCACCAAGTTCCGCAAACGTTATCGGATCCTTCTTGATGTCGGTGGATATAAAGAGGATAAATATGAGCGCGTGGCCCACATCGCCAAGCGCGTTGCCAAAACCGTCCTCCGCACCCACATTGATGTCGATCTCGACCCGATGACCCCCGACGAGAGACGCGTTGTCCACAACACCCTCTCTGGCTGGGAACATATCGCGACGGAATCTTCTGGCGAAGGCGCGGGCCGTGCCGTCACCATCAAGTACGTCGACTAACCTATATATAATATATAAGGATATAAGGGGCGCCCATTGTGGCGCCTTTTGTATTCTTTGACAAAACGCCATTATCTTTTCAAAAAATCACGCAAAACTGCCTTTTCTTTTGCGAAAAGATAACGTAACGCAGAGGTCTTGAGTATAATGGACGCGTGGAAACTATCGTTGCTCTTGCTACTGCTCCTGTGAAATCCGCGCTGGCGTTAATTCGCGTCAGCGGCGATGAAGCGTTCTCGATTACGGAGAAACTTTTAGGACGCTTTTTAAACGTCAAAGAAAAGGCGGAGATCCGTCATGGAACGCTTTCTTTTGAAGGTAAGGTTCTCGATGACGTGGTTCTCCTTTGTTACCCCAATCCGCATTCGATGACAGGGGAAGATGTCGTTGAAATCACCTGCCACGGTTCAATGGTAATCGCGAACGAAATTATCGAAGCTTATCTTTCTTTAGGCGCTCGTCATGCGACCAATGGAGAGTTTACCTCCAGGGCTTTTTATAATGGCAAGGTAGACCTAGTCCAAGCCGAGGCGATAAACGACTTAATCAATGCGACCACTAGGGAATCCAAGAATGTCGCATTACTTTCTTTGTCCGGCAAAACGAGCGGCCTGTTACGTCCACTGCTTGAAAAAGTCGGCGAAATGCTTGGATCCATAGAGGTTGGCATTGACTATCCTGAATATGATGAAGAGGAGTCTTTCACCCTTCCTGACGTGGAACGGATGTGCAAAGCATTGCTGCCGCGAGTCAATGAGCTCATTGAAAAAGGCACGGAGTCGAGTTATCTCCGCAACGGCATCGATGTCGCTTTGGTCGGCGAGCCAAACGTGGGAAAATCCAGTTTGCTCAACGCCCTTCTTTCCGAGGATAAGGCTATTGTCTCTGCGATTCCCGGAACGACCAGAGACGTTGTCGAAGGCGCGATTTCGATTAATGGCTTGCCTGTCCGCCTTTATGATACGGCAGGCATCCGCGATACCGCGGATGAGCTTGAACGCCTTGGCGTCGAACGTAGCAAACGTATTTTAGAGAAAGCCGAGTTGGTGCTCCTCATTATGGATTCTAGCGTCGGCGAAACTGAAGGCACACGCGAATTGCGGGCTTTATTGAAAAACAAGAAGATAATTGAGATTTGCAACAAATCCGATTTAATTTCCGATAAAAAAGAAGGGATTTGCTATGTTTCTGCGATGAAAGGGACTGTTGATGAGGTCAAGAAGGCCATCTTTGACGCGGTAAGCTTGAGCGACGATATTTACACGACCCCAGCCCTTTCCTCTCAAAGAGAACTCTCCCTTCTTCGCCTCGTCCGCGGAGATATTGAGGAAGCGCTGAATCTGTGCGCGATGGGGACTTCTGTGGATATTCTTTCCGTCCCCTTACAAAACGCTTATAACCACATGAGACAGGTTCTCGGCATGGATCCGACCCAGGACTTCGCGTCGGAGATTTTCTCGCGCTTCTGCGTAGGTAAATAAACGATGGTATACTTTGATTCGCATTGTCATTTAAATGATGAGCAAATGCTCGTGAACATCGACGAGCAAATCGCTTTATTGCGCCAAGCTGGCTTAACCGCTGCTTTGTGCATCGGTTATGACTTGGCTTCGAGCAAGAGAGCCGTAGAACTGGCGAACATTTATCCAGAAATCTACGCCGCCGTTGGTATCCACCCTGACAATGCGGCAGAGTGCTCCAAAGAGGCTATCGAGGAGCTAAGAAAGCTCGCCCAAGACCCCAATGTCATCGCGATTGGCGAAATTGGCCTCGACTATTATTGGCATAAAGATCCCGAAGAACGCGCGGCCCAAAAGCCGGTTTTTGTCTCTCAGATTAAACTCGCTGATGAATTAGGCTTGCCCATCAGCGTTCACGCTCGAGATGCCGTTGAAGACACGTACAGGATACTCAAAGAGAATAACCCCAAATTCGGAGGCGTCCTCCACTGCTACTCGGGTTCTGTGGAAATGATGCGCGAGTTCTTAAAACTTGGCCTCTATTTCGGTTTTGACGGACCAATCACATATAAAAATGCGGTCACTCCGAAACAATGCGTCCGCGAATGCCCCGCGGACCGCCTTTTGGTCGAAACGGATTCGCCTTATCTTTCCCCTACCCCGTTTCGCGGAAAACCCAATAATCCGAAAAACATTCCCTATATCGTCGCTGAGATGGCCCGCATCCGCGAATGCGACGAAGCGTTAATGAATGAGCAGTTATGGAAAAACTTCAAGAAAATGTTTCGCGTGAAACAATAAGCAAGATTGTGCTTTCCTGCATACTAGTTGTAGAAGGTGCTATGGACCAAGCCTTTTTAAGTGGATTTTTGGACTGCGATTTCGTGCAGACGAATGGTTCCGAAGTTTCACGTGAAACATTGGACTACCTTAAAGAAGCCTCCAAAACGCGTGAGATTGTCATTCTGACCGATCCAGATTCCCCAGGCAATCGTATACGCGCGCGCATTGCGGAAGAGGTCCCCGCTTGCAAACACGCCTTTGTTCGTAAGGAACATTCCATCAAAGGAAAGAAAGTCGGCGTGGCGGAATCCACCAAGGAAGAAGTTCTTCTCGCCCTGAAACATATCATCCCCACGGAGATTACTCGCGGTAATCTGACCATGGCGGATCTCTGCGATTTGGGCCTTATGGGTGGCGAAGATTCTTCTGAATTAAGGCAAAAAGTCGAAGAAAAGCTTCACTTAGGACACGCGAATGCGAAACTATTTTTAAAGAGGGCCAACGCGCTTGGCCTCACGAAAGAAGAATTAAGGAGGGCCATCCATGGATAAATACCGTTATTTTGAGCAAATTAATACGTATAAGCTCTTAGCCAAACACGAAGTCGGCCAGAATTTCCTCGTCGATTACGAGGCAGCGGAACGCATCGTGAAACTGCTGGATATCCAAGATGGCGAACGCGTATTGGAAATTGGCTCCGGCGCCGGCTCATTAACTTACTTCCTCGCGGAGACTCCCGGCAATATCGAAACCATCGATATCGACGAAGGCTTAGTTAGCAAACTAGAGAACGATTTCCAAGACCGCGTCAAAGTTCAATATGGAAACGGGGCCAAATGGGACTACGCTCCTTATGATAAAATCATCGGTAACTTACCCTATTACATCACTTCCTTACTTATTGAACGTTGCCTCTTGCTTGGAGTCAATGCGAAATCCATGGCTTTCATGGTGCAGAAAGAAGCTGGAGAGAGGCTGCTCGCGAATACGGGCACCAAGGATTACGGCCCGCTGCCGATTCTCATCTCCCTCCTATGCGATGCCAAGCGGGCCTTCAACGTTAAGCGTACGAGCTTCGCGCCAATGCCTCACGTCGATTCCAGTGTCCTTCTCTTTATGATGAAACCCAACCGCGACCCCGATATCGAAAAAACGTATAAACTCTGCAATTCCCTCTTCTTGCAACGCAGAAAGACGTTATTTAATAATTTGAAGAATTACCTGCAAAACGCGGATAAAGCCCATCAAATCCTTGCAAAACTTGGATTAAACGAAATGCTTCGCCCGGAGCAAGTGACACCCGAGCAATTCCTGCTTATTACGAAAGAGATATCAATATCTCACTAGCAACCTGCCTATATTCGAGTACAATACCCTTACCCTATGGTTATCAAATCTTTGGCTAAGATAAACTTAGCCCTCCAAATCAACGGCTTACGCGAAGATGGCTACCATCTGCTGCGTATGGTCAACCTTTTACTCGACCTTCATGACGTCATTGAGATCGAGACCTTGCCCTACTACAACGACACCTACGTCACCTGCGACGAGATGCGTTTGTTGGGCTTACGGTCCAATCTTTGCACCAGGGCGGTCGACTTAATGCGTACCCGTTATGGCTTTAAGAATCACTTCATGATCCACATTCATAAGGAGATTCCTTTTGCCGCCGGTTTAGGTGGCGGTTCCAGCAACGCCGCCGTGGTCATCTTGGCCATTAACAAACTGCTGAAACTGAATCTTTCTCTCGATGAAATGTGTGAGGTCGCTTTGCCTCTAGGTTCCGATATCCCCTTCTTCCTTAGGGGCCATGCGGCTATCTGCGAAGGCATTGGTGAGAACATCACCCAAATCAAGCCCAAACAAAGCTATATTTGCCTCTTGGTGAAGCCGGAGAAAGGCTTATCCACCAAGGACGTTTACCAACGTTGCGACGAATTCCCGCGCCTTCCCATTAAGATCGAAGACGTCGTCAAGGGCTTAGAGACCGGCCAAGATGACTTAATCGCATCGGGCTTCGGCAACGACTTATATCCCGCTTCCTGCGCTTTATTGCCCGAAGTGAAGACTGTCGTCGACACCATGCGCAAAGATGGCTTCCCCTTATCCGCGATGTCGGGCTCGGGATCTTGCTGCTTTGCCCTCACCCACGATATGAAGCGCGCCAAAGCCGAAGAAAAGAAATTCCAGAAGCTTGGCTATGATCCTATCTTGACCCGTACTTTGATTTAAGGAGGTCACTCATGAATAAATACGCTATCGTCCTCGCCGCGGGCAAAGGAACCCGCATGAAATCCATGCGCGAGGATGTATCCAAAGTATCTTTTCCTATACTCGGCAGACCCATGCTTCAATGGGTGCTGGAAGGCTTAAAAAGCTTAGAGCTTGATGAAATCGTCACGGTTGTCGGTTTCGGCGGCAAGACGAGCGAATTCATTGCCTCCCCTTATGGCAAGGTCGTTTGGCAATATGAACAAAAGGGAACCGGCCATGCGGTCATGATGGCTGCCCTGATCCTTGAAGATAAAGAGGGTTTGACGTTGATTTGCTGTGGAGATACGCCACTTTTGACGGACAAAACGCTCTCTGCGCTGCTTTCTGCCCATGAAACCAACCATAACGATTTGACCCTATTGACCGCGGTGGTCGATGATCCCCGTTGCTATGGGCGCATCATCAAAGAAGCCGGTCGCGTCGTCCGTATCGTGGAACAGAAAGACTGCACTCCCGATATCGATGCCATCCACGAAGTTAACGCTGGCGTCTATGTCTTCGATAACCGGGAATTGTTCCGTTGCTTAAAGAATCTCACTCCCAATAACGCGGCTAAAGAATACTATCTCACCGACGTGATCGCCATGTTTGTGGAAGAGGGCCGTAAGGTCGCTTCCTTCTCCATCGCTGACGTTAACGAGACGATGGGCGTCAACGACCGTTATCAGCTAAGCGTCGCCGCCAAAGCCATGCAGCAACGCATCAACAAGAGGTGGATGATCCATGGCGTCACCTTTGAAGATCCTGACACCGCTTATATCGGACCCGAGGTCAAACTATCTAGAGACAGCGTGATTCGCCCCAATACGCACATTTTAGGCAAATCTTGGGTCGGGCATGAAAACATCATCGGCCCAAATACCTATCTAGAGAACGTCCAGATTGGCGAGCGCAACAAAATCGAGTATTCACACCTTTGCAACGTTACCGTTGAAAATGACTGCGTTCTAGGGCCTTATTTCCGGGCTCGCGATGGCGTCGTCATCCATGACCGTGCCTTCATCGGCAACTTCAACGAAATGAAGAATACGGAATTTGGGGAGGACTCCTTCTGCTCCCATCTCTCCTATTTAGGCGATTGCTCCATTGGCAAAAACGTTAACGTCGGCTGCGGGACCATCGTCGCGAACTATGATGGCGTCAACAAGTGGCGTTCCGAGGTCGATGACAATGCGTTCATCGGTTCGGGATCCACGTTAATTAGCCCTGTCCACGTCGGCGAAGGTGCCTTCGTCGCCGCGGGCAGCACCATCAACCGTGACGTCCCCGCGCACGATATGGCCATCGCGAGAAGCCGCCAGGAAAACAAAGAAGGGTATGCGGACGTTTTGAAGGAAAAAGCCTGCAAAAAATCGAAATAACGCTTCAAATCCACGATAATTAAGCGCCTTGTTGAATTCATCTGGGTTCGATTCCAGATGGGTTCTAAGACGCTTTTATTATGAACGCGATAATGATGCTATGAAAAAAGGGACTCGGATTGAACCTGAGTCCCTAGATGGATTGACGATGCTTATTGCTTGTCAGCCTGCGATTGCAGATAGGAGATATACATCTCGTGGTTGTGCGCCGGGAAGAGGAATTGGATGTTGTCCACGAACTGCAGGATATTGGTGATGTCGCTTTCAAGATCGTATTTCTCGCCAGGGTTGAGTACGATTATAAGCAACGCTTCGCGAACTAAGGCAACGTTTTCGCAGAGACGGTCGACATAGACGCCGTTTTTCTCGTTCCTGCCTTTGAGCAAGAGGTCTTTGAGCATCTTGTCCGCACCGGCTTCGAGTTCCATTTGTTCGCCTTCTTCATCCTTCGGGAGCAAGAAGCCAATGACGTCGTCAGCGAAATCGGCGAGCGAAGCGGGCTCCTTCTTGACGATATTGCCCGAGCTATCGGTCGCGCCGTTAAGGATGAGGTCGGAGATCCTGTTCTTGCCGTTCATCATGAAGAACATGGAAATCAAGGTGAATAGCGAGTATCGGACGTCTTCTGGGGTGTGCGGTTCGTCGCCTTCCACGCCTTTGACGCAGGCTTCAAACACGTCTATGGCCATGGCTTTGAACATTTCGTTTTGATCCGTGTAGTCTTCGACGTTGTAGGTCTTTCCGGTGAGGCCGCTGAAGAGCCCCGGAAGGACGGCAACATAATCGGCGGGGACGGCTTTGACCACCACGTCTAATAAACTTTGAACGGCCGCGCTATCTTTGTTTTCGTAGATGTAACTGGCTGCGAGGAAGAGCAGGCTATCGATGGTCTTCGCGTTGATCTTCTTCGTCTTGGCGTAATCAAGAAGGCCGGTATAAATGGCTTTATAGGGGTCGGGGATGAAGGAACCAATCAACTGAGAACGGACGTAGGCGGCAATGTCTGCGACGTTTTGATAGTCGTTGATGAGGAAGTCGAAGAAATCGGCTAAGAATTGCTGATCGGTATAGGTCTCACCCTCTTTGTTACTCTTGCCAAACACGGTGGTAAGCATGGAGGCGAGGATGTCTTTTGCAGCCATATTCGTGCGTTTAGCCGTGTAGGCGAGGTAATTGATGATACCCGCTTTGATCAAATCACCGATGTCGTCTTTACCGAAGGCTTTCATGAAACCGTCCATGTCGATGCCAATGGCGGCGATCAAAGAGGCCAAGGCGCTTTGGTAGCCCTGTTCGACGAAGGCCTCACGGCTACCGACGGTGTTCATCAATTTGGAGATACGTTCATTGAGCATGCCGTCCGGGGACTGCTTCTTGTTAGTGTCCTTAATCATGAAGGTCTTTAAATCGATAGACCTGATGGATAATTCCGAGGCGTAGTTTTTGTCCGCGAACTTCAAGGCGTCTTCGGCGCTATATTTTTCCAGATGCTTACGCATGGCTTCGTCACCGTAAACCGGTTTTTCTACGACGCCATAACGAGTGAATCCCCATTCTTTCGGGGGAAGTTTGGTGATGTAGTCACCGACGGCGGTGAAGTTATGGATGCCCGCGTATTGGTCTGCGGCGGGGTCAATGGTGCCCGTTCCTGAATAGGCGGCGGCGGGAATATCGGTATCGTGATACCCTTCGCCACGAGGCCCAGAAACGGATAAAACATCGGCTTTGTTTAGCCCTGCGGGGAGAGTTGCCGGGGTTCCGATGGTGTAAGCGAAGATGTTATTGGAACTGAGGGAGATGTCACTACCAAGATATGCGCTATTGTCGGCGAGGAAACCGGCAAACAAGTTGGCCGCAGCGGCGCCCCTGCTATAGCCGGCGGTCCAAAGCTTGACTTCGCCAGTGATATTGCTCGTGGTGATGTATTGTTTGAGGAAACGAAGCATCTCGTCTCTAGCTAAGCGGAAGCCTTCATGCATGCCGCTGGCGCCGAGGTTGAAATCGCCAGCCCATTCGTCGCGATATCCGGCATTTCTGGGGAAGGCGGCGATAAGCGTGTAAGGCTTGCCTTCATAGTCTTTGATGGCTTTTCTGGCCATCACGACGCCAAGGGAATCTTCTAAGGCGATGTCATCGGCATAGTATTGGTTCAATTTGACGTCCGTGTAGCCGGCCGCTTTTAGGAAGTTGGAAATCTTCGCGCCATTGACGTCGGCGGATGTGGCGTAAGACATACCGCCGGTGAACGCGGATGTCACGGCTAGGTTGTAATTGGTCTTGCTGGAGTTCTCGAGGAACCAATAGTCGCTATAATGGCAGACGTCGTCGATTTCACTATTTTCGAAGTCCTCGCCATAATGATATTCCATTCTCATGGGGATATCTTTGTCGACAAGACCTTCGATTTGACGGGAAGATTCGCTGGATGAGGATTCGGAGGAGGGAACAGCCTTCGATGCACTCGTCTGCGAAGAGGCTTTACCAGTGTCAGAAGAAACACTGGAGGAGCCGCCGCAGGACGCTAACACCATAGAGACAGAAGATAATACGAGTAATAGTTTCTTATTCATAGTTTGCGCCTTCTTTCGCAATCAAAATTTTAATGTAAACCGCAGGTTTTTGCTATGACTTGGGCACGGAGTTAACAAAGGAAATTCCTTTTTCCCTGCAAAAAAAGGAAAATCTTTTTAAAAATATGGGTTTTACGCGTCTATGCATGCGTTACAGGCGAAGCAAAAAGCCGCCTAGTTTTGAGGCTAAGCGGCTTGTTGTCGTATTAGGCGATTACTTGCCTTTCCTCTCGTGGAGGACAGCAGCCTGCGCAGCGGCGAGGCGAGCTAGAGGTACGCGGAAGGGAGAGCAGGAGACGTAGTCGAGGCCGACTTCATCATAGAACATGATGGAGGCGGGGTCGCCACCGGTCTCACCGCAGACGCCCAGAAGCAGGTTCGGGTTGGTCTTGCGGCCACGTTCGACAGCGATGCGAATGAGTTCGCCAACACCATCGACATCGATCGTCTGGAACGGATCGAATTCGTAGATCTTGCGTTCTTGGTAAACGGGGAAGAACTGCGGGACGTCATCACGGGAGAAGCCCATGGTGAGCTGGGTAAGGTCGTTGGTGCCGAAGGAGAAGAATTCCGCTTCTTTGGCGAGGTCCCCAGCGCGGAGGGCGCCTCTTGGGACTTCAATCATGGTGCCAACGTGATACTTGAGGGTCTTGCCCTGTTTCTTGAATTCGTCTTCGACAGCGGCGACGACGGTCTTCTTGGCAAACATGTATTCCTTGAGTTCGCCGGCGAGAGGAATCATGATTTCGGGTTCGATTTCATGTCCGAGTTCGGCGGTGGCCTTCAAGGCAGCCTGGATGATGGCGCGGGAGAGCATGGCGTAGATCTCGGGGTAAGCGACGCAGAGACGGATGCCACGGAAGCCCATCATCGGGTTGGCCTGGTGGAGCTGGTTAATACGATCGCGGACCTTCTGCTCGGTGATGTTGAGCTTGTCAGCGATGTCTTTGATGTTCTTCTCGTCCGTGATTTCGGGGAGGAATTCGTGTAGAGGTGGATCGAGGAGGCGGATGTTGACCATGGAGTCAGGATTCGCCATGTACATCTCATAGAAGTCACCGACCATGAACGGACGGATGCGCTCGAGGGCGGCTTCACGCTGTTCGGTGGTATCGGAGAGAATCATGGAACGCATGTTGAGGATGCGGTCATCGGCGAAGAACATACGCTCGGTACGGCAGAGGCCGATGCCTTCCGCGGAGAAGCGGCGGGCATTGCGGGCGTCTTCGGGGGTATTGCAGTTCGCACGGACTTTGAGGCGGCGATACTTGTCGGCCCAGCCCATGAGGCGGCCGAAGTCACCACCGAGGTCGGCGGGGACCATCTTGATTTCGCCTTCGTAGACGAGACCAGTGGAGCCGTTGACGGAGAGGATATCGCCTTCGTGGTAGACCTTGTCACCAACTTTGACGGTCTTCTCTTCTTCGTTGACGACGATTTCAGAAGCGCCGGCAACGCAGCATTTGCCCATGGAACGGGCGACGACAGCCGCGTGGGAGGTCATGCCACCACGGGCGGTGAGGATGGCTTCGGAGTTGACCATACCGATGATGTCTTCAGGGGAGGTCTCGGCGCGGACAAGGATGACTTTCTTGCCGGCGTCATGCCATTCTTTGCACTCTTCGGCGGTGAAGACGATGGCACCAGTGCCAGCACCCGGGGAAGCGGGGAGGCCATGGATGCAGGCTTCGTGGGCCTTGAGGTCCTTCTCGTCGAAGGTCGGGTGGAGAAGGTCGTTGAGCTGTTTCGGCTCGACGCGGAGGACAGCTTCCTTCTCGTCGATTAAGCCTTCGTCGACAAGGTCGCAGGCGATCTTGAGGGCGGCGCGGGCGGTACGCTTGCCGTTACGGGTCTGGAGGAAGTAGAGGACACCTTTTTCGATGGTGTATTCCATATCCTGCATATCATGGAAGTAGTTCTCCATCCTCTTGATGGTTTCCATGAACTGCTTGTAGACGTCCGGCATGCGGCGTTCCAATTCGTCGATGTGGAGCGGGGTGCGGACGCCGGCGACGACGTCTTCGCCCTGAGCGTTAGGAAGGAACTCGGCGTAGATTTTCTTTTCGCCAGTGCCAGGGTCACGGGAGAACGCGACACCGGTACCGGAATCTTCGCCCATGTTGCCGAAGACCATCGATTGGACGTTGACGGCGGTGCCCCATTCATAGGGGATGCCATTCATCGCACGATAGACGTTGGCGCGGGGGTTGTCCCAGCTGCGGAAGACCGCGGCGACAGCTTCGCGGAGCTGCTCATAGGGATCGGTCGGGAATTCTTCGTTGAAGACTTTCTTGTAATAGGCTTTGTACTGCTTGACGAGTTCTTTGAGTTCGTCGACAGTGACTTCGGTGTCGAGCTTGTAGCCGCGGGATTCTTTGAGCTTATCAAGCATCGCATCCATTTCGGTTCTGGGATGGCCTTTCGCGATGTTGGTGAACATCAAGCAAAAACGGCGATAGGAGTCCCAAGCAAACCTTTCGTTGCCCGCGAATTTGGCGAGTTTCTCGACGACGACGTCGTTAAGACCAAGGTTAAGGATGGTATCCATCATGCCCGGCATGGACTGCCTGGCGCCAGAACGGACGGAGACCAGAAGCGGCATGACGCCGTCTTTTGCACCGCCGAAGGATTTGTTGTTGGCTTCTTCAATGCCATGGACATGCGCGACGATGTCATTCCAAACATAGTCGGGGATTTTCTTGCCCTCTTCATAATAGAGGGTGCAAGCTTCGGTGGAGATGGTGAAGCCAGCGGGAATGTTGATACCAGCGGCGGTCATCTCGGCGAGACCAAAGCCTTTTCCACCAAGGATGTCCTTGCCCACTTTACCTTCGTGAGCTTCCTTGAAGGAATAAACGTACTTCTTTTCTGCCATTGTTTCCTCCTAATAGCATAGGGCACGTTGGGCCCAGCGGTAACATCATACCACATGAGCGCTTATTCTTAGAATAAGGAAAAAATCGAAGGTTAAATAAAAAAGTCATGTCCAAAATGACGGAAATAAAAATTTCACGTCCAAAATCTCGTAAAATAGTCATCTCCAACCCCAAGGCTTCATCAATAGAAAGGAGCGTAACTACATGGAGTCTAAATGCACGAGATACAC
>JAGAHY010000106.1 GCA_017626815.1 Bacilli bacterium
CGTAGAGGCAGTCGAAAATAGATATTTGTCCGATTTTTAATAACTTTTTCCGGAGTAAAGGGGCCAAAATCACAGCCATGTCGCCGAAACCGGTCCAAATCGGCTAAATTGTATAGTTAAAAACGTTGGAAACCTTTAATTAAACTCACTTTTGCTGGGGATTTTATGAAAAAGGCCACTGTATTACGCTTATTGAAAGTCGTCGTCGATGTCGCGGTTATCGTTATGGTGACCATATCGGCGATCATGATGTTTGTCTATGGGGGAGAAGCGTTATCTTCAACCGGTATCGAATTCTTAAAGTACTTCACCGTTCAATCCAACTTGCTCGCGGGAGCGTTGATGATCATCGCCCTCCCGTTTGATCTTTTACTGCTTTTTGGGAGAAGAGACAGCGTTCCGCTTGGTATTAAGCTTTTGCCGTTTATCTCGAGCATCGGTACATCCTTGACGATGTTAACCGTCCTGGTTTACCTTGGACCGACGATGGGCTATCCCTTCATGTTCACGGGCGCGAATTTGTTCATGCACCTGTTGACACCCTTAGGCATGATTGTCCGCACGATGATTCTGGAAGAAAAAGAGCCTCGCCTATCCTTCTCTCATAGCTTTTTGGGCATTGCGCACATGACGTTATACGGGATCTATTACCTTATAAATATTGCCGTCAATAATGGCTATGGCACGACGCAGTATGATTGGTATGGTTTTGGGGCTGGTGGCATTGGTGTTGGCATCGCCGTATATTTCGTGATGGTCTTGATGACATATGGCATTTCTTGGCTGACTTATTTCTTACAAAAGCGGATCTGCCTGTTTCCGAAAGAATAAACATGTGAATATTCATTCATATTTGTTGCTTTATTTGCGCAGAAGTATATATTCTTTGCGGAGGTAGCGAATATGTACCGTAAAAATGCATGGAACAAATATGATGACAAAGCTCCCGTGATGGAGTTTTGCGAAGGCTATAAGAATTTCATTTCCTATGGCAAGACGGAACGCCTCGTCGTGAAAGAAGGCGTAGAATTGCTCAAAAAGGCCGGCTATGTCGATGGCGATAAGGTCTCTTCGGTGAAAGCTGGGGACAAACTTTATTTCGTCAACAAGAACAAGAACATCGCCGCGTTCATCATCGGCAGCAAACCCTTGACCGAGGGTTTGCGTATCTTAGGGGCCCACATCGATTCCCCGCGCTTGGACTTAAAGGAACATCCCCTCTATGAGGACAATGGTTTTGTCTTAGGCGACACCCATTATTATGGCGGCGTGAAAAAGTACCAGTGGGTGACCATCCCCTTAGCCTTACACGGCGTGGTCGTGAAGAAAGACGGCACGAAGGTCGAAGTTAACATCGGCGAAGATGAAAATGATCCCGTCGTCGGCATCACCGACTTGCTCATCCACCTTTCCCAAGACCAGTTACAAAAACCGGCCGCGAAGGTGATTGAAGGCGAAGGGCTGGATATCTCCCTCGGCTCCATCCCCGTCAAAGACGAGGAGAAGGACGCGGTGAAAAAGAACGTCCTCAACTTGCTCAAGGATAAATATGACATTGAGGAAGAAGACTTCATCTCCGCGGAAATCGAAGTGACGCCTGCCGGTAAAGCCCGCGACTATGGCTTAGACCGTTCGATGGTGGCGGGTTATGGTCATGATGATCGCGTCTGTGCCTATACTTCCTTGAAAGCGCTGCTCGATACCGAAAAGACCGAGCACACCGCGGTCTGCATCCTCGTGGACAAGGAAGAAATCGGCTCCGTCGGCGCGACGGGCGCGCAATCGCTGTTCTTTGAAAACGTCGTCGCTAAGTTAGCGAAACTATCTGGTGAGGCGGACGCGTTGTATGCCGCTAGGGTAATCTTCGAGAATTCCAAGATGCTTTCTAGCGATGTCTCCGCAGGCTTTGACCCCTTATATGCGGGTGTCAATGACCCCAAGAACGCCGCATATTTCGGTAACGGCCTCGTCTTCAACAAATACACGGGCAGGGGTGGCAAATCTGGCTCGAACGACGCGAATCCGGAATATTATGCCTGGGCCCGCCGGACCATGGATGACGCCAATGTCCATTGGCAAAACGCCGAACTTGGTAAGGTCGATCAAGGTGGCGGCGGAACCATCGCCTACATCCTTGGCAACTACAACATGAACGTCATCGACGCTGGCATCGCCGTGCACAACATGCACGC